>NZ_JBIAGA010000013.1:0-202121 GCF_042869555.1 Nocardiopsis sp. NPDC006938
GGGTAAAGCCCGTTGTGCTTCGTGTGGATTCGGGCGCCTTGCGGCTTGTGCCTGTTTCCTTTGAAGCGACTCTCCGAGTTTACATGGCCCGAGCACTGCTCGGACCGGAGTTCTTCGGAGAGGATGTCTGAGATCGCGACCCGGTTTCGAGTCGACCCTCGCGGGCCGCTCACCGTCTCGCGGCGACCTGGTGAACACTACCCCCAGCCCCGACCCCAGGCAAACCGGAGCCCCTGTGTCACCGGTCACCACTCCTGCGCTGTCAACCGCTTTCCGTCGTGCGGCCAGACCCGTCGGCCCCGCCCTGCTCGGCCCACCCCTCCCCTACTGTCACCCTCACCCTCACCCTTTTCCGTCACCCTCGCGCGCGCGGGCGCGCGCGTTCGTCTTCCCGTCACCTTCGGATGCCGCGCCGCTCCCCGACCCCGCACCGGCGTTCCCACGCGTCCCCCAGGCACCCGGTACTCACCGAAATGAGTGGTGGGCGGGGCCCTTCCGCTCAACCGGGTGACAAAAGGGCGCCGTGCTTCGGACGGCCTCTCTCCGGAACTCGCGGCTGCTTTGTCACGCGATCGCCGACAACG
Organism: Nocardiopsis sp. NPDC006938; assembly: GCF_042869555.1. NCBI lineage: Bacteria > Bacillati > Actinomycetota > Actinomycetes > Streptosporangiales > Nocardiopsidaceae > Nocardiopsis > Nocardiopsis sp. NPDC006938. The sequence continues at coordinate 585 of NZ_JBIAGA010000013.1, forward strand.
CCGTGATTCGGCTTCGTCGCACGTCAGAGCCGGAATCGTGCGTCTTCAAGATCATTCTTCGCCCGCTCGTGAAAGGACCCGAAAAGTTGTTGTCCCTCCCTTGAAATCCGGGCGGAGCCGATACATGATGTGGCGAACTGGAACACTTTCTCTGGCCCGGCGCCCTGCCCAACACGGGTGGGGCCACGGCCAGGCCGCGTGCCGGATGTTCGGGGGGACGGCGGGCGCAGCGCGGCCATGCACCCCTGGAAGGAACCGCATGGACCCCACATCCCCCGACAGCGCCGAGATCCCCGCCAGTCACACCAGTGGGAAGCGCTTCGCTCTCTTCTGCGTCCCCGCTGTCGCCGCCGTCGGCGGCATTCTGGTGGCGATGGCGAGCGGGGCCCTGGCCGCCTCGTTCAGCATCTCCGGCCAGCAGTTCAAGATCTCCGCCGACGAGATGCGCGGCGAGGGCTTCACCCAGTTCGGCTGGGTCAACGCGACCGTCCGCGACCAGGCGGTTCCCACGGCGACGGCCGGGATCAGCTCCGCCGAGATCCACGGGCTGTGCCAGTCCGTTCTCACCACCGAGTTCCCGCTCGTCGGTGCGATCTCCCTGAGGCTGACCGCCGGTGACGCCGGGACCCCGGTGCAGGCGACCGACCTGGTCATCGACATGGAGCAGATGGACGGCAACGCCGAGTTCACGGACATGGAGATCGGCCGGGACGCCTCCACCCTGGACCAGGGGCCGGACGGCCTCGGCCGGGGGCGCGGGCACACCGACCTGTTCGGTATGCAGTCGGAGACCATCGTGGTCGAGGACCTGGAGCAGACCGCTCGGGCCGCCTCGGCCGGCACCTTCAAACTGCACAACCTCAGTCTCGGCATCTCCCGCGGGGTCGACGAGTGCTTCTGAGGGGAGCCCGGAAGCCGTGGACCGCCTGGACCCGGTGGCGCCGGCGCCGTCCGTTCCTGGCGGGTCTGCTGATGATCCTGGCCGGGGTGGAGATGCTGCTGGTCACGCGTATCCCCGTGGAGCTGATGCTCTACCTCGGGGTGGGCGCCGTATCCACGCTGGTGTTCAGCGGGATGCTGGTCGTGCTCGGCCTGGTCACCTGGTTCACTCCGAACCAACACGTGATCACCGGCAGCCTGGCCGGGTTCATCGCCCTGGGGGCGCTGATCCTGTCCAACCTCGGCGGGCTGGTCGTCGGCACCCTCCTGGCCCTGGTCGGCGGCGGGCTGGCGTTCTCGTGGCGTCCCGTCGCGCGTCCTGCCCGGCGCCGTCGCGGCCGCCGGGGGAGGCGGTTCCGCGAGCGTTCCGGCTCCGGCCCGGAGGAGGTCGCTTCGGCGGAACGCCCGTCGCCGTGATCCCCGGTTCAGAGCCCAGTTCCCGGAGCGCGGCCCCGGTCCGGAACCGGCCCGCCCCGTGGCCGGGAGCCCGGTCCCCGCTCTCGACCGTTCCCGCACCGGCTCCACACCGGTGACGGCCCCCTGACCACCGGGGCGTGCGGGCACCGCACCCCGACCCACCCCACGCTCGCGCGTCCCGGTTCTCCCGTTCGGCAAGTGACCTCGACCTACGTCGGCGCGTACCCCTCCCGTCGTGCCGGGCTCCGGCCGCTCGTGCCGCCCGGCCACCTCACACAAGGAGTTCCCATGTCGGTTCCGCGACCGAGATCCCGCACCCGCTCCTGCCTGGCCGCCGCCGCGATCGGCGGACTCGTCCTCAGCTGGGGAGGCACCGCGCTCGCCTCCCAGCAGGGCCCGACCACCGTCGAGCCCGCGGGCGCCGCCTTCAGCGCCGAACTGGTCGGTTCGGCCGTCTTCACCGCCGGGGACGTCACCATCACCTGCGGTGTGTCGGTGACCGACCCGGGCGACGGCAACAACCTCGTTCCCGAGGCCCCCGACAACCACAACCCGGACGGAGCGGTGGGCGGCCCCATCAACGCCCCCACCTTCACGGACTGCACGACCGACGTGGTGCTGGTGAACGCGACCGTCACCGTGAACGACCCGGTCTGGCAGATGACGATGCAGAACGGGTCGCCGTCGGTCGCGACCATGGTCGTTCCGGCGGCGGGGATCGTGGTGAACACGACCGGTCTGGCGACCTGCACCGCCACGGTCAGCCCCGACGCGGAGGCCCCGATCGAGGGGGTGTGGAGCAACGGTGACCCGGCGTCCACGCTGGCCTTCGACACCTCGACCGCCGTCGTCGTGGAGGGTGGCTTCGGCTGCCCCAACGTCGACACGGCCGGGTTCTCGGCGACCTACTCCGTCACCAACGCGGACGATCCCGCGAGCCCCATCACGGTGACCGGCTGATCCGGCCGGGTCGGGCCGCGGCGTCCTCCGCGGTCCGGCCCGCGCTCCGGCCCGCGCACCGGCCTCCCGTGTCGACTTCTCGACTTCTCGGCCTCTCGACCGGGTGTCTCCACTCCCGTGGCCCCGCTCCGCCACTCCCCCGGTGACAACCGCGTCCCGGCAGTCACTCACTCAGCGACGGAGAAAGACCGCGACCTCCTCGCCTACCGTCGCAGTACTCCGTGGAGTCACGAGGCGAAGGCTCCTCGGAGGGCGCGGACCGCTTCGCCCGTCCCCGGACCCCTCGGAGACCTCATGGCGTCCTCATCCGGCAGCCCGTCCGTCCCATCCGAGACCTCGCGGCCCCCGGCGCCGACCGACCCCGCCGTGTCAGCCGTCCCCGCCGCCTCCGCCGTGTCGCGGCTGCGCCACACCCTCCGGGTGGCCCGGGTGCTGGTGCGGGCCGGGGTCCTGGCACCCGGCCGCCCGGACCGGATCGTGCGCCAGCTCCGGGCGTTGCGCACCTGGGGCGCCACCATCGCGGGCGGCTACGCGGCCGCCGGGGAGCGGGTACCCGACCAGGTGGCGGTGATCGACGACTCCGGCAGCGCGACCTTCGGGGAGATGAACCTGCTCGGACGCGCCCTCGCCCGGGACCTCCACGGCCTGGGAGTGGGCCAGGGGACCCGGGTGGGCGTGCTGTGCCGCAACCACGGCGGGCTCGTGCGGGCCGCTATCGCCTGCGGACGTCTGGGCGCGGACGCCGTCCTGCTCAACACCGGTCTGGCGGCGGCTCCCCTGCTCGACGTGATGCGGCGCAACGACGTCGAGGTGCTGGTGGCGGACGCCGAGTTCGAGGAGTTGTACCGGGGCCTCGGGCCGGAGGTCCCACGGTTGACGGCCTGGGGCGACCCGGGTGCGCGGGGCCGCCGGGTCCCCTCCCTTGAGGACGTCGCCTCGGTGTCGCGGGACACGGCGCAGGACCCGCCGCCGCCCGAGAGCCCCGGCCGTCTGATCGTGCTGACCTCGGGGACGACCGGTACTCCGAAGGGGGCCCGCCGTCCCACGCCGAAGGGGCCGCAGGACGCCGCCTCGGTCCTGTCGCGCATACCGCTGGGCTCCGGTGACCGCATCCTGGTGTCGGCGCCGGTCTTCCACACCTGGGGGCTGGCCGGGGTGCAGCTGGGCATGTCGATGCGGGCGACGCTGGTCATGCGCCGGTTGTTCGAGCCGGAGGACGTACTGCGCACGATCCAGGAGCAGCGGTGCACGGTGTTGTTCGCGGTGCCGGTGATGCTGCGCAGGATCATGGACCTGCCCAGGTCCACCCGCGAGCGGTACGACACCTCGTCGCTGCGGGTGGTGGCGTGCAGCGGTTCGGCGATGAGCCCGCAGCTGATCGGCGACTTCATGGACGCGTTCGGGGACGTCGTCTACAACCTGTACGGGTCGACCGAGGTCTCGTGGGCCACGATCGCCACCCCCGAGGACCTCAGGCTGTCGCCCACCACCGCCGGGCGCCCGCCGCTCGGCACGCGGATCGCGGTGCTCGACGAGCGGGGCCGGGAGGTCCCCCGGGGGAGCAGGGGCGCGATCCACGTCGCCAACGAAATGCTCTTTGACGGATACACCAACGGAAAAACCAAACGTATGTCCGCCGGACTGATGGAGACCGGTGACCGCGGCTACGTGGACGAGCACGGTCTGCTCCACGTGGCCGGGCGCGACGACGACATGATCGTCTCGGGCGGGGAGAACGTCTTTCCGCGTCCGGTGGAGGAGGCGATCGTGACGATGTCCTCGGTGCGCGAGGTGGTGGTGACGGGGGTGCCGGACGAGGAGTTCGGCCAACGTTTCGCCGCCTACGTGGTGGCGCACGAGGGCCGGACGGTGGACCCGAACGAGCTTCGCATGCACGTGCGCGAGGCGCTCGGCCGGTTCTCGGTGCCGCGGGACGTGGTGCTCCTGGCGGAGCTGCCGCGCAACGCGACCGGGAAGGTGGTGAAGCGGCGGCTGCCGAGCAGTACCGTCTCCGAAGGATAGCGGTGCGGGCCCGGGTGGGGGACACTGGTCACGGTGGCGGGCTCCGGCCCTCCCCCGCCCGGCGCACTCCTGACGCCCGTGCGCACCTTGTTGCCCTTTGTCCCCTTTTTGCTTGCGCGCAAGGCAATTGTGGGCTTTGACATCGGGTGCGTGGTTACTACGATGTGGAACGATGCCCGACCGATCCCCCGCCCCAAGGGGCGACTTCGAACTCCCGGCAGTCGACGAGCAGATGTGCTTCGCGCTGTACGCCGCCTCGCGTGCGGTCACGAACCTCTACCGCCCGCTGCTGGACCCTCTCGGCCTGACCTACCCCCAGTACCTCGTCATGATGCTCCTGTGGGAACGCGGAGAGTGCGCGGTCAAGGAGATCGGCGCGGTACTACAACTCGACTACGGCACTCTCACCCCGCTGCTCAAGCGCCTGGAGTCCAACGGGCTCCTGCGCCGGGAGCGCGACCCCGCCGACGAACGCTCGGTTCTGGTCGCGGCCACCGAGGAGGGCTCCGCGCTGCGGGCCCGCGCCCGGGGCATCCCGGAGGCGATCGGGCGGGTCATCGACCTTCCCGCGGAGGAGTTCGAGGCGACCAGGCTCGCTCTGCGCAGACTGACCGCCCACGTTCTCGCGGGTGAGGCCCGCGTCGAGGAACCCTAGCCGTCCCTTGGGGGACCGAGGCGTCCCTTCGGGGACCGAGGCGTCCCTTGGGGACACAGTGTCGGAGCCGGGCACCACGGGGGTCGTGCCCGCTCTCCGAACCCGAGGAGGGGAAACCGTGCGGACGGACCGAAGCGTCCGTCCGCACGGCCCCCCGGACTCTCTCGGGTTACCGTGGAGTCATGTCGATCTGGGCGTCAGACAACCGCAACGGCCGCGTCCGCGAGGCCCTGACCCTCCTGCTCTCCCAGGGGGTGATCGACGACTTCCGCATCCACCCCGAGGACGAGTTCCCGTTCAGGGTCCAGGTGCCTGCCGGGATCGTCCCGATGACGGAGCACCAGGCGGCGCACTTCGCCCTGGGGGCCGCGGCCGCGCACTTCGGCGACCTGGCCCGGGACTCCGGCGGATCGGGGTGGTGACCCGGCCCGTCAGCAGGCCCCCGGGGTGAGCTTCCAGTGGCCGGGCGAGGTCTCGGTCAGCGAGGTGCGCACGGCCGTGTTCCAGAGCCCGAGCGGGTCACCGGAACCGAGCGCGTAGGTGTAGCCGAGGCGGTGCTCGGCCCTTCCCTGGCTCACGTGGGCGTAGTTGCTCGCGGCCACGCACTCCCCCGTCGGCGCCTCGGTCGGGCCCTCGGTCGGAGCCTCGGTCGGCGCTTCGGTCGGGCTCTCGGTGGGCGCACCGCCCCCGACGCCGCCGATCCCCCAGAACCGGGCCGTGTACCCGGCGGAGCAGACCGTGTCGAGGAAGTACGCGCCCGCCGTGCCGCAGCCCGACGAGGGGTCGACCGGGGTTCCGTGCCCCATCCCAGCCACTTTGAAGGACGCGACCGACGCGTCCTCCGCCCCGCCGCCGTAGTACTCGGCGGTCGTGGCGCCGGGCAGGCCCTCCGTCGCGTCGGGCGAGGTGGGCAGCCCCCACGCGTTCACCCACTGTGAGACGGCGGCCCGACCGTTGGCGGGGGTCACCGTGGTGTCCGACGTCCCGTGCCAGACCGCCACGCGCGGGAGGTCGGCTCCGTCCGGGAGCTTGGCCCGGACGCGGTCGCCCCACTGCTGCGGCGTCTGGGTCTTGCCGGGGTTCATGCAGGTGAAGGCGTCGAGCATCCCGCTGGCGCACCCCACGGGGACACCGGCGACGACGCCGCCCCCGGCGAAGAGGTCGGGGTAGGCGGCCAGGAGCTCGGCCGTCATGGCGCCGCCCGCGGACAGCCCGGAGACGTGGACGCGTCCGGCGTCCAGACCGTACTGGGAGACGGCGTGCTCGACCATCGAGGCGATCGAGCGGGCCTCTCCCGAGCCGCGCGCCACGTCGCCCGGCTCGAACCAGTTGAAGCAGCGGCTGGCGTTGTTGGCGGCCTTCTGTTCGGCGTACACCAGGGCGAAGCCGGACGCGTCGGCCTGCTCGGCCCAGCCGGAGCCACGGTGGTAGGCGGCGGCGTCCTGGGTACAGCCGTGCAGGAGCACCACCAGCGGCGCGCCCTCCGTGAGTCCGTCGGGGACGTACTCGTACATGGCGAGGTTGCCCGGGTTGGTGCCGAACGAGGGCACCGGAGCGAGTGTGGCGGCCGAGGCGCGCGGGGCGGCGACCACCAGCGCGGCCACGGCCACCACGAGCACCGCGATCACGGCGAGGGCGGGTGCCACGAGGCGCGGCGCGACCGAGTCGGGCGGGCGCGCGCTCACGGGGACACCTGAGGGAGTGGAGATGCTTGAGGGGTGGGCGGAGGGGGAGTGCATGGCGCGGCTCCGGGGGGCTGGGTGACGAGCGGGGGTGGTTCGGCCGAACCGGTGCACGGAATCCTAGGCAGGACGTGACGTGCGCGACATAGTGGTGAGAGACCGGTCACATGACCCTGACGGGTGGGAAGCCCACAACCCTCCCCTCCCCCATGGCCCGGGCCCACATGGGAGCGCGCCGGGGTGTGTCCGCCTCCCCTATCCCCCGGTGTGCGGGCCGCGCCTAGTTTGCTGGCATGACGACGCACGAGTTCCCGTCGGACGCCGCACGGCAGGCCTCCGGCTCGCCGGTCGAGCCCTCCCCCCGCTCCTCCCCCGGCGCGCCGCCCGCCCCCGGAGCCCCGGCGCCTCCCGCCGCCTCCCCGTCCCCCCACACCACCCGGGTCGACCTCACGGGCCGGACCGCGCTGGTGACCGGTGCCGCCAGCGGTATCGGGCGCGCGTGCGCGCTGCGCCTGGCCGCCGCGGGCGCCTCGGTCCGGCTGGTCGACGTCGACGGCGCCGCCCTTGCCGAACTCTCCGCGCTGGGGGCGGGCCAGGTGGTCGAACTCGACCTGACCGACCTCGACGCCGCCGAGGAGGCGGCCCGGGGCGCCGACATCGTGGTGAACAACGCGGGTGTGCAGACGGTCGCCGCCGTCCAGGACTTCCCTCCGGAGCGTTTCTCCCTCATCCTTCGACTCATGGTCGAGTCACCGTTCCGCGTGGTGCGCGGGGCCCTGCCGCACATGTACGAGAGCGGATGGGGCCGGATCGTCAACATCTCCTCGGTGCACGGGCTGCGCGCCTCCGCCTTCAAGTCCGCCTACGTGGCGGCCAAGCACGGGTTGGAGGGGTTCTCGAAGGTGGTCGCCCTGGAGGGGGCCCCACACGGGGTGACCTCCAACTGTGTGAACCCCGGATATGTGCGGACACCGCTGGTGGAGCGGCAGATCGCGGAGCAGGCGCGGGCGCACGGCCTCCCCGAGGAACAGGTGCTCTCCGACGTACTGCTGGCCCGCACCCCCCTGAAGCGGTTGATCGAACCCACCGAGGTGGCCGAGATGGTCGCCTACCTGTGCTCCGACGACGCGTCGTTCGTCAACGGGGCCTCCCTACCCATCGACGGAGCCTGGAGTTCGAGCTGAACACCTCCCCTGACCCTCAGGACGCTTCCCCCGAGAGGTCGGGGGCCGACCGGCAGACGCTCTTCCTGGAGCTGCTGCTGCGCGACGCACCGGCCGTGGAGTACGAGCGGCCGGTGCTTCTGGCGCGCTCGGACGGTTCGGACGCTCAGACCGTCGCCGCCCTGGAGCACGCGAAGCTGGCGGCGCTGCGGGTGCGGTCGGTGCTGCGGGACCGGCAGCGGCGCGAGTCCGAGCTGAGCGCGCTGTTCGAGACCGCCAACGACCTCGCCGGGATGCGCAGCCTCGACCAGGTGCTGCGGGCGATCGTGGAGCGGGCCCGGCACCTGCTGGGGACCGACGTCGCGTACCTGACCCTGAGCGACCCGGAGGCGGGCGACACCTACATGCGGGTGACGTCGGGGTCGGTCTCGGCGACCTTCCAGCGGCTCCGGCTGGCGCCGGGCAAGGGGTTGGGCGGCCTGGTGGCGAGCACGTCGCTGCCGTACGTGACGGCCAACTACTTCGCGGACCCCCGTTTCGAGCACGCCGACAACATCGACAACGGCGTGCGTGAGGAGGGGCTGGTCGCGATCCTGGGGGTGCCGCTGCGGATGAACGGGCGCCGGGTGGGGGTGCTGTTCGCGGCCAACCGCCGGGAGCGGCCGTTCGCGCACACGGAGGTGGCGCTGTTGTCGTCGCTGGCCACGCACGCGGCGATCGCGATCGACAACGCGAACCTCATCGACGACACGCGGCGGGCCCTGGACGAACTGCACACGGTGAACGAGCGCCTGCAACGGCACACGGCGTCGGTGGAGCGGTCGGCGGCCGCGCACGACCGGTTCACGGACCTCGTGCTCGACGGCGGCGGGGTCCGGGAGGTCGCGGCGGCGGTCGCCGAGGTGTTGGGCGGCACGGTGCTCATCCACGACCGGACCTCCGACGAGTCGGTGACCGCGTCTCCGGACGGGACGACCTGCGATCACGCCGTGGTCGGGGGCGATCCGATCGGCGACGGGGACGCCGGACTCGCGGAGGCGGCCCGCTCCTCGCTGGCCAGCGGGCGGGCGGTCGCCGTCGCAGACGCCTGGGTGGCGGCGGCGACGGCCGGGACCGAACCCCTGGGCACGCTCGTCCTGCGCGGGGTGGAACTGGACAGCACCGACCAGAGGGTCCTGGAGCGGGCCGCGATGGTCACCGCCCTGCTCCTGCTCATCCGCCGTTCGGTGAGCGAGACCGAGCACCGGGTGCGCGGCGACCTGCTCAACGAGCTCCTGGAGGTGCCCGCGCGCGACCCGGTGTCGCTACGTCAGCGCGCGGCGCTGCTCCACGCGGATCTGGACGCCCCGCACGTGCTGGTGGTGGCGGAGGCGCCGGGGGGAGACCCACAGCGGCTGCGCTCCGCCGCCGCGTTCGCCGCGGAGACGGTCGGGGGGCTGGCCGCGGCGCGGGGCGGGCGGCTGGTGCTGGCGTTGCCCGGCTCGAACCCCTCCGAGGCGGGGGACCGGGTGGCGGCCGAGCTGTCGGCCGCCGCCAACGGCCCGGTGACGGCCGGACTGGCCGGGCCCACACGGGGCCCGGAGAGCTTCAGGGGCGCCTTCGCCGAGGCGGTGCGGTGCCTCCAGACCCTGCGGGCCCTGGGGCGGGTGGGGCACGCCGCCACCGCCGACGACCTCGGGTTCTCGGGACTCCTGCTGAGCCAGGACCGGGACGTGCCCGGTTTCGTGGCGGCCGCGCTGGGCCCGCTCCTGGAGTACGACACCCGGCGCGGGACCCTGCTGGTGGAGACGTTGCGCGCCTACTTCGCGGCCGGGGGCAACCTGTCCCGCGCCAAGGACGACCTGCACATCCACGTGAACACCGTGGCCCAGCGCCTGGAGCGGATCGGTCAGCTGATCGGGGAGGACTGGCAGCTCCCCGACCGCGCGCTGGAGCTACAGCTCGCCCTCCACCTGCACGGTCTGCTCGACAAGGGCGTGGACCTGCTCGGCGAGCAGGGCGGCGGTTGACGAGAACAGCGTTCTGCTGGGCGAGGACGGCCGCGAGGGTTCCGGCCGCCAGGGGGGACTTGCGCTTTTCTTCCTCCAGTCGGCACCCGCCTCCGCTGCCGCGCGACCGCCCGTGATGGGGGGATGGGGGTGCCAACCCGAAGGTAGGGCTGGAGTGACCGGTTTCGCATGTAGCCCGTACATATATTCGACCTCGAACCGGTGTCCTGGCGCACCACAGGCGGGGTTGCGCAGACTTCGGGGTTCCGGAGGTGGTGTCCGGTGACGTCACACGGGTGTTGGGACGCCCCGCCCGGACTTTCGGCAGTGGGCCCGGGACCACGTCGCGGACTTCACCCCGTCAGGCTGAGGCCCGAGGGTGCCGACCGGAGGGCCGGGGAACCCGGAGAGGAGGTGAACACGCGCGGGACGGGCTCCCACCCGGGTGCCTCCCCGGCCGGAGGGCCGGTCAGCAGGGGCCCTGGTCGGCCCAGGCGCCCCACTCCCCGGCCACGTCCGGCGGGAAGGCCTGAATCCACCAGCGGGCCTCGTACACACGTCCCTCGTAGAGGACCCGGTCTCCCCGGTCGTAGACGGTGGACGCGTCCCAGGCGGCGACCGCGCACGAGGCGTCGGGGGCGGCCTGCCCTCCCTCCTCGGCGCCGTCGTCGTCGGCGACCTCCTCCGGCCCGGTGGAGACGGTGAGGGTGACGGCGCCGTCCTCGGGCAGGATCGTGCCGGGTTCCGGGTTCTGGCCGCTGACCAGCCCAGCCGCGACCGTGTCGCTCGGCGCCTCCACCACCGACACCGTCAGCCCGATCCCGGACAGCAGGTCCACGGCCTCGGCCCGACCCGTGCCCGCCATCGCGGGGACCACGACGCCCTCGCTGACGTACAGGGTGACCGCCTCCTCGCGGTCGCCGTCCTGGCCGACCTCGGGGTCCGACGAGAGCACGGTGCCCGGGGTCTCCTCGGCGGAGTGCTCCTGCACCACCTCGACCTCGGTGAACCCGGCCCCGCGCAGCAGGTTGCGGGCGTCGTTCTCCGTACCGCCCACGACGTCCGGGACCTCCGCGTGCCGGGGGCCGACCGACAGCGACATGAGCACCGCCTCGCCGCCCTCCAGCTCCGTCCCGGCCGCCGGGTCGGTGGAGGCCACCTCTCCCGGGGCGACGTCCTCGCTGTAGGCGTCCTCGTAGGTGAAGGTGAGGTCGAGTTCGAGGGCGGCCAGCGCGGCTTCCGCCCGCTCGGGGGAGTACCCGGCGAGGTCGGGGAGCGCGGGGTCCTCTCCCGGGACCAGCGCCCACCCGGCGGCGGCCAACACCAGCAGGCCCACCCCGGCTGCGGCCAGCACCGGCAGGCGCCGCCACCGGGGCGGGGCGCCCCGCTCCCGGCTCGGGGAGGGGTCGGCGGCGAACGCGTCGGCGTCCACCACGGGGATCGGCTGGGTCGCCGTCCCCGCCTCGTCCGGCGGCCGGGGCAGCGACCTCAGTACCTGTTCGACCAGGGTGAGGTACTGACCTGCGTCGCGCGGGCGGTAGCGCGGGTTGGGTTCGGTGGCGTTGGCGACCAGCATGTCGAGGTCCGGCGGCAGTCCGGGGACGGTGGCCGACGGGCGCAGCGACACCCCCTCCTCCGCCTGGAGATCGCCGGTGAGCAGGGCGTGCAGCAGCCTGCCCACGGCGTGCACGTCGGTACGCGGCGTCAGCTCCTCGGCACCTGGTAGCCGGAAGCCGCCGAGCGTGACCCGGCCGTCGTCGTCCAGCACCACGTCGTCCGCGGTGGGGCCGCCGTGCACCAGGCCCTCGTCGTGGGCGGCCCGGAGCCCTTCCAGGACGTCGGCCGTGATGCTCAGCGCTGTGTGCGGAGCGTAGCCGAGCCCCCGGTCTCCGCCCCCGAGCACCGCGCGCAGCGTCTCCCCCGGAGCGGGCTCGGTGACCAGGTACACGCGGTCGCCGTCCCTGCCGTCGCCGAGCACCCGCACGAGGTGCGGCGAGTCGAGCCCTGCCAGGGTCTGTGACCGGCTCAGGAACGCGTGGGCGTCGGCGGGGTCGGCGGCGCGGGCCGGGTCGAGCAGCGTGACGGTGACCAGCCGGTCCGCCACCGTGTCAAGCCCGTCGTACACGGACACCGTGCCGTCGCCGCCGGAGCACCTGCCCAGAAGGACGCGTCCGTGCAGCGTGACGCCGGTGAGGGGGGAGGGGGTGGGGGACTCCATGGGTCGGATTGTACGGCGCCGAAACCAGGCCGTTCCCCCTCCAACAGGCCCGATACGGACACCGAATGGCGAAAGCGGTCAGACGGTGCCTCCTGTCCGAATCCCCGCCGCGTGGTGTCGGGGGCCCGTGCGATTCTTGCGGGGAGCAGTCGGCCAGAGTTCCCTCCTTCCTCCTGTGAGGTGCCATGATCACCGTCGGTAGCGGCAACGACCGGGACGACCGGGACGACCGGGCCGCCGGGGTCCTGCTGGGGGCCGCGTGCGGCGACGCGCTCGGGGTCCCCTACGAGTTCGCGCGGCGGCTCTCCGAGGCCGAGGTTCCGGAGATGGTCGGCGGCGGCCTGGGCCCCTACGCCCCGGGCGAGTACTCCGACGACACCCAGATGGCGGTGTGCGTCGCCGAGGCGCTGCGGGACCACGACGCACCGCGTTCGGGCCCGGCCCTGGAGCAGACCGCCCGGGCGTTCCTGGGGTGGCGGCGCGACGGCGCGACCGACATCGGGACGCAGACCGGGTTCGTGCTGGAGGACACCGAGCGGGCGCTGGCCGCCGACTCCACGGGGGCGACCCGCGCGGCGGAGTCGATGACCCGGATGTCCGCGCGGATGTTCGGCGCGGGGGAGCGGTGCGCGGGCAACGGGTCGCTGATGCGGACCGCGCCGCTGGCCCTGGCCCATCTCGGCGACCGCCACGAGCTGGCCGAGACCGCGAGCGTGTACAGCCTGCTCACCCACGGCGATCCGCTGGCCGCTCAGGCGTGCGTGCTGTGGTGCGAGGCGGTCCGGGTGGCGGCCGCGGAGGGGTCGGACGAAGGGCCCCGCGCCGGACTCGACCTGCTGGGCCCCGGCGACCGGGACGCGTGGGCCGGGTACCTGGCCGAGGCCGAGGGCGCCCCGCCCCACGCGTTCGCCCCCAACGGGTTCGTGGTGCGGGCGCTCCAGGCGGCGTGGTCGGCGGTGGCGCGGACCCCGGTGGAGGCGGGGGACCCGGAGCGGTTCGCGGCCCCGGTGCGGGCGGCCGTGCGGGCGGGGGACGACACGGACACCGTCGCGGCGATCGCCGGTGCGCTGGTCGGGGCGCGGTGGGGGAGTTCGGCCATCCCGGAGGAGTACCTGGCGGCGGTGCACGGGTGGCCGGGGTACCGGGCGCGGGGGTTGGCGGAGCTGGCCGGGCTGATCGTGCGCAGGCACGGGGGCTGAGCCTCCGGCACGGAGGGTTTCCGGGGCCGCGCGCAGCGTGCTGCCCGGGGGCGCGCTGTTCCGACGACGTCGTGCGTCCGTATGCGGGCGGGGGCCGGGCGTGCGGCATCATGGTGGCGCACGAAGGCGGGAACGCGGATCGGTACGGGAACGGGGAGCGGCCATGACGGAGCGGATCGAGTGGGTGCCTGCGCACGATCACCCGGAGCTGACGGCTGACCCCGTGCGCGCCGCCATCGCGCCGTTCGACGGTTCGGTGCGGGCGGCGGCGATCGACCCGGAGCTGGCGGACACCGCCGAGTTCTGCGCGGCGTACGGGCTGACCCTGGACACCAGCGCGAACTGCGTGGTGCTGTCGGCCAAGCGCGGCGGTGAGGTGACGTACGCGGCGTGCGTGGTGCTGGCCACGGACCGGGCGGACGTCAACGGGGTGCTGCGCAGACACCTGGGGGCCCGGAAGGCGTCGTTCGCGCCGATGGACGAGGCCACCGGGCTGACGGGCATGGAGTACGGCGGGATCACGCCGTTCGGGCTGCCCGCCGGGTGGCCGGTGCTGGTGGACAAGCGGGTGTACGACACCCCGTGGGTCGTGGTGGGCAGCGGGTTGCGCAGTTCCAAGCTGCGGGTGCCGGGGCCGCTGCTGGCGGAGCTTCCGGGCGCCGAGGTGTTGTCGCTGACCCGGTAGGCGGCGGGGTTTCGCTTCCAAGGGGATGCCCCTGAGTCGATTTGTCGACAAATCCACGAGTGGTTAAGGCGGGTTTCGGCAGGTCAACAGTGCGCGCCCTAAGTGCCCGGTCTTGGGACATATCGGGCCGCGCGGCAGCCCTGACCGGAAGTGGGGCGCGCGGGGGCTGGGGCGTGGGCGGGGGCGAAGGGGCCCGGCCGGTGTCAGTGTTCGGGTCGCACTCCGGCACGCCGCGACCGACCGCGACGGCCTCGCCGAAGGAAGGCGCGTTCGTCGCTCCAGTGACCGAGCAGCCCACGGGAGTCGGCTCGTGCGGACCGCCACACGAAGCCGGTAGCAGGCAGTCGTTTCCAAATGTCAGAGCAGTACATACCATTGAAAGCGAACACCCGTACGCACCAGGCGAAGCGGAGCACCAGCACGAACCGAGGAAGTCGAGAGCCATGCCAGGGTTGGGAACCAGCAGGTCAGCTTCTACTATCGGTGGCATGCACCCCATCGATGAGCGAACAGCGATGCTCGCTCTGCTGCTGCGCAGGGGCGCGCGTCGGGCAGCGGTCACTGATGAGGTGATGGAGGCCGGTAGCGCCTCCTCCGTGCTGGAACGGACCCTGCTTCAGGACTCGCTCTTCCCCCAGCTGATCGAGCAGGCACCCGAAGTGGTCGAGGCGCGTTCGCTGATCGAATCCTGCGGGAACCAGGGCGTTCGGGTTCTTTCCTTCACTGACAGTGCCTACCCCGACCAGCTACGGGACATCCACGAGATGCCTCCCGTGGTGTTCACTCGGGGGACGCTCCACGCCGACCCTCGCGCCATCGCGGTTGTCGGGTCCCGCAAGGCATCGGAACACGGGCTGCGCATGGCCTACAACATCGCCTCACGCCTGGCCGACATGAACGTCACGGTCGTGAGCGGTCTTGCCGAGGGTGTGGACACGGCGGCCCACAGAGCCGCGCTGGACCGGGGCGGTCGTACCGTCGCGGTCATGGGCACCGGAATCGACCGGTACTACCCAGCGAAGAACAGGGATCTCCAGGATGAGATCGCCACACGCGGCATGCTGTTGTCCCAGTTCCTTCCAGGGTCACCTCCGACCAAGGCTTCCTTCCCCATGCGCAACGCGGTCATGAGCGGTTATGCGGCGGCGACCATCGTGGTCGAGGCCGGGGAACACAGTGGAGCGCGTATCCAGGCCAGATATGCCCTCCAACACGGCCGTCCTCTTATTTTTCCGAGGGAACTCCTGGTCAATCAGTGGGCACGGGAATTCGCCACTCGACCGGGGGTGCACGTCGTCGATAACATGGTGCAGACGATCGCCACGGTGGAGTCTCGGCTGCGCGACGCGGCGACCACCGCGGCTGACATCACGCAGCAGACCGACTTCACCAAGGAAGAGGCGTTTGCCTGGTAGACCCGCACGAGAGATCGTGCTGCGCTCTGTCACTGAGCAGAGCAACTACCTGACACCGGTTCTGGTCGGCTCCGCTGGGGTCTGCCCCGTGTGCTTCGGCGCCATGCCCGCGAGTTCGGAGCAGTGCGGCAACTGCGTTGACGCTCTGAACAGAACGAAGGGCAAGGGCCAGGTGGCCGACGTGGTCACCCCACTGACCTACCGTCTCGGATACACGTCCGACAACCAGGCGGCCCACGATCTACGCGCCTACAAGTCCCCTCGCCCGAGCAGCGAAGCCCAGCTGCGCCTGACCTGCCTGTTCTGGTATTTCTGCGGCCGTCATCTCACCTGTGTGAAGAAGCGCCTGGGGATCTCCGGTTTCACTCACGTGGCCTTTGTTCCCAGCACCAGGAGACCCGGATCAGTTCACCCTTTGCAGAGCATGCTCTCGCCGATGATTCCCCTACCGCGAGCCGAGCTCGTCCTCAATGCGGGTATCGATCCCAACCGGCGATCCGTGCATACCGAGTGGTTCACCGCCAAGCCTGTCACTCCGGTGGATGAACGACCTACCGCCGTGTTGCTGATCGATGACACATGGGTGAGCGGAGCCAGGGCGCAGTCAGCGGCGCACTGTCTGAAGAACGCCGGGGCCGAACGAGTCGCCACCCTCGTACTCGCTCGCCAGGTCAATCCCGACTACGAACCGGCCAAACCGCTACTCGCCGAGCTCAAAGGGGCCTCCTACGACCCCGACTCATGCGTCTGGCACTAACGCGTGTGGTGAACGGGCCAGGTCCCGGAGCCAGTCCGGGTCTCGGCCGCCCGCACAGTGTTCACGTACTCCCTCGCTGTGCCCGAGGTCGCCGACCGGGTCCGGGCGGAGTACTCGGACGGTTTCCACCCGCACCGGGCCGAGCCGCTCCGGTCCCGTGAAGGCGCTGGTACATGGGTGGGAGCGGGAGGGCGGCTCCAGAAGGTGATTCCGGAGCCGCCGTCCGCCCTCTGACTTCCTGTTCGGCCCGGTTGGTCGTGCGATGTGTACCGGGCCTGTTCTCGCTGTCGGGTTAGATCGGGATGCCGATGTCGGGGGCCAGGCTCGCTCCCAGGGTTTCCATGGCGGTCTGGCCCAGGAGGAGGACGGTTCCGAGGGCGGTGGCGGGCCAGCCCCACCAGCGGCGGGGCGCCCGGTGACGACCCCGGGGGCGGGCGGCGGGCTGCGGTTCCGTCTCGGTCAGCTCGGTTCGGGCGTCGGTGGCGGCCTGTCGGGCTTCGCGGGCCTTCTGTTCGCGGTGTTGGCGGGCGACCTTGACCCAGTGCGGGACCGGTCCGTGTTGGAGCATGTACGCCACCCGGGGGTTGCCGTGCATCTGGCGCAGCAGGCGTTCCTGGCGGGCCTGGTGGGTCTCCTCCCAGGGCATCTCCGAGTGGGCTGCCTCCGCTTGGGGTGCCTCCGTCTGGGGTTCCTTCGTCGGAACCGGGAGGGCCCTCAGCGGACGCCCGGCCGGTCGGGTGAAGCGGTGGCCTCGCGGGGCGGTCAGAACCGACCGCACCTCGGCACGAACCTGAGCGCTGATGTGCGCCGTCATCGGGTGCCCCCAGCGGTGGCCGAGGCCGGGAGGGTGAACTCGGCCCAGATGACCGTGCCCAGTCCTTCACAGAAGGGGAAGTCCAGCACCGGCCGGAACCCCCACTTCGACGCCAGCTCACCGACCATGAGCAGGCCACGTCCGCGTTCGTCCTGCTCCCAGTCCTTGCGGGTGCGCCTGCGCGGGACCCTCGGGAGGGAGTCGGTGGTGGTGTCGGTGCGGGTGCCGTCGTCGATGATCGACACCCTCACCAGGCCCGGGACCGGTGTCTCCAGGGTGCGGACCACCCGGCCTTCGGGGTCCTGTCCGGAGCGGGAGTGCTCGCAGGCGTTGGCGAACATCTCGCTGACGCACAACACCATCTCCTCCCGCACCTCGCCCGGGAGGGTGAGCAGGCGGTTGAGGTCGGTGTCCAGATCGGAGCGGACCTGGCTGGTGTGGGAGAGGTGTCCGGGGTAGACCCGGCACTCCCACCGGAACTCCACCGGGGGAGGGTTGTTCGTGTGGTTCAGGGCATGCGCGTGCGGCACAATAGCCATGTCGGCAATCGCTTTCTCTTCAACGGGGTTGGTGTTGTCGGCCTGCTCTGGGGGTGTTTGCGCACCCGCCAGAGCCTTTTTCGTGAACGCCTTGGTCAGACTTCAGGCTGCGGTTGGGGGTTCTGGGTCGTGCTGGTGGTCGGCGCGGTGGCGCTGGGCCAACAGCCGGAAGAGTTCGGTGCGGGTGGGGGCGGTGATCCTCTCGAAGGGGTCACCCTGGCCCGCCCAGCCGAGGGGGCGTCGGCCTACGAACACCTCGTTCGGGGGAGTTCCCTCGATGGTCATGACCCAGTGGGTGTGCAGCAGTTCGGACAACTCGCGTTCGAGGACCGGGAACGTCTGGGCGGGGGTGGTCTGCCTCGGCACCGATCCCGGGACCGGCCTGTTCCCAGGGACCCGGGTGGGGGCGGGGTAGTCGTGTACGGCCTGGTCGATGAGCGCCATGGCCCGTTCGGCGTCGCCTTCGTCTCCGGCGATCCGCAGCGCCTCCAGCACCAGAGGCATGCGGTTGCGCAGGGTGTGGTTGTGCCACACGTCCACCTGGGCGGGAGTCAGGTGCCCCGGTGCGGTGAGGGCGTCTCCGGCGCACGCGAGCAGGTCCCTGGTGTCGATGTCCAACATCAGCACTCCACCTCGTTCTTGAGGAAGTTCTCGGTGTTCCCGGCGTTCCCGGGGCCCTCGGGGGCCTTGAGGTCGTCGGTGTCGATGTGGCTCCACGGGTTGTCGGTCAGGTCGTAGGCCAGGAAGAACCACACCTGCCGGAACTTCGGGTCCCCGTTGTCGCCCCACCGGTCCGCAAGAGCGTCGATCAGCGCCAACCCCCGACCCGTCGCAGTGCCCGCCTCGATCTCCTCGAACGTGGCGGCGGTGAAGTTGCCCTTCTCCTGCGGCAGACGGCTGCCCTGGTCACGGCAGATCAACGTCATCCCCTTCGCACCCCGATCCACCGTCAACGTGTACGTACTGCCCCGCTCGCTCGACCGTGAGTGGGCGATGGCGTTGTTCGCCAACTCGCAACCCAGGAGGGTGAACAGGAACTGGTACTCCTCACACCGCTCGGCGGCGCTGGTGTCCAGGAACGCGCGGACCAGGGGCATCAGGCCGGGGAGTCCGGCGAAGGAGTACTGGCGCTTGCGGTACGGGGGTCCGACGGTGCGGGAGAAGTAGTGGGAGTGGAACGGCTTGATGAAACTCGCCACCGGAGCCACCACCTCACGGCGAGCAAGTTCGGGCGAGAACGGCGGAGCGGGCCTCACGGGACCACCACCAAACGCCGCAACCCGGCGAGCACGGCCCGCAGGACCTCCAACGGAACCGCGTCGATCGGCCGCCGAGGTGAAGGGACCACAGGACTCCAGGAGCCGGACGGGTGGCGGCGGCGAGGGTTCGCGGCAAAAGCCCGCACACGAGCCGCCTGCCTAGGGCGACGGCGACGCATCGCCTCAGACGCGAGGTAGCGCGTACACGCCAGCTCGCAGAGTTTCAGGTAACGGGGCGCCATCAGCGCACACCTCCGGTACGGACAGTGCCGGGCGGGAAACCGGCTGAGCTTCCGGTGAGACACCATAGTCGCCGCCCGCTCAGAAATTTGCAAGCCCCAAGTTTTAAGAGGAGATGGTAATTTTCTGACAGCCGCCGTCCCGTGATGCGAGGTGCGTGAAATGTCGGAGTCCGGGTCTACCGCCATAGGATCGAGACGCCAGATGGGAGCCGTGAGGAAGGATCGCGACATGGTCAGCCCGACCCTGCGCAGGCGTCGGCTAAGCCGTCTCCTCCTCCAACAGCGAGAGAAGCATGGGTTCACCGCGAAGCAAGTGGCAGCCGAGGCCAAGGAGCGGAGCGGCAAGATTCGCGGCTGGTCGGAGTCGAAGGTCACCCGTCTAGAGACGGGCGACTGGAAGCGACTCTCAGTCGACGATGTCGGGATGCTCCTCGACATCTATGAAGTGACGGACCCTGCCGAGCGCGCGGGATATTTTGCCCTGGTGCGAGAATCCACCCAGAAGGGGTGGTGGGCGACTTACGAAAACGTCCTCGGGACCGGCCAGCTGATCGGACTGGAAGCAGAGGCGTCTTCCATCCGCTCATACCAGTCCATGACGATCCCCGGCCTGCTCCAAACCGAGTCCTACGCCCGCGCCATGGCTGTGGCCAGCTCCATGGGGGAATCCGACGACGTCGACCGTCGGGTCGAGGCCCGCATGCTGAGGAAGGCCGTGTTCAGCCGGGCGAACCCACCTGCCTTCTGGGCGGTCATCGACGAAGCTGCGCTTCTGCACGTCACGCCGGAGCTGAGTGACCAGCTGGAGTACCTTGTTGAGGTCAGCCACCGGCCGAATATCGGCATCCAAGTGCTCCCTGCTGCGCATGGCCCACACGCTGCCATGACGGGCCACTTCGTAATCATGGAGTTCCCGATGCCGGACCCACCGGTCGTGTACTTAGAGGCCGTGTCCGAGGAGCTTTATCTGGAGTCCGAAGAGCAGGTTCGCGAGTACACGCGCCGATTCGACTTCGTGCAGGCCTCGGCCCTGTCCGTGGACGAGTCTCGCGAGCTGATCCGCACCCGACATTCAGCCCTCTGAGAGAGCAGCCATGCCAGAGACATCCCACACCACCCTGAACTTCCGCAAGAGCAGCTACAGCGGCGGGCAGACGCAGGACTGTGTCGAGGTCGCCGACCTCCCCGGCGCCTCGGCTGTGCGTGACACCCAGAACCGCGATGCCGGGCACCTTGAGTTCCCGACCGCAGAGTGGACGGCGCTTCTACACGCCTCCGCCAAGTAGCCGAACGCCGCGAAGGCCCTCAGCTCACGCACGTGCTGGGGGCCTTCGCCCTGCTCTACCTGAAAGCACACCGCGCGCACTGTACTCCCCCGACCTGTACAGGGGAAGCAGGCTCTGCTGACCGCAGCCGGACAGAGACTCAGGGCGTTCTCATGTGCACACCGGGTGTAGATGCGGGCAAGACTGTGTAGGAGTCAGCCCGTGTCCCCATCCCCCAGCGGAGGCCCCACCCATGCACCCCCCACCACCGAACTCACCTTCCGCAAGTCCAGCTACAGCAGTGCGTCCCAGGACTGCGTGGAGGTCGCCGACCTCCCCGGTGAGCACCTGGTCCGTGACACCCAGAACCGAGCCCTCGGCACGCTGGGGTTCGCCGGGCCCGAGTGGTCCGCCGCCCTCGGCGCCATCCGTACCGACCAGGTGTAGACCCCTGGCATTCCAGCAGGCCCTGACTGAGTCGGTCGGGGCCTGTTCTGTTGAGTTGGCGGGCTCGGCTGACGCTGTTACTCAGGGGACGTTTTCCTCTCTGCGCGGGGTGTAGCGAGGGGCAGAACTGAGCATGAGCCAGACAGCACCCCACTCCGACGGAGAGGTTTCCCGGATGCACCCCCACACCCACGAACTCACCTTCCGCAAGAGCAACTACAGCGGCACCGGCAACAACTGCGTCGAGGTCGCCGACCTCCCCACCGGGTCCGCCATGCGTGACTCCCAGAACCCCACCGCGGGGCACCTGGAGGTCAGCGCGCCTGAGTGGACCGCGCTGCTCGCTGGCGTGCGATCGGCCCAGTAGGCAGGCACATAGGAAGGGCACCGGAGCTCGTCCGACGCCCTTCTCCTATTCCCGCAGACACAGTGCCCCTCCGCCCTACGATGGGGAAGCAAGCGTGAGTGTCCGGTGCTGGACAGAGACTCAGGACGTTCTCCCCTGAGCGTGGGGCGTAGAAGTGGGCAGGACTGAGTATGGTCAGCCCATGCCCCCACCCCCAGCGCAGGCCCCACCCATACACCCCCACACCACCGGACTCACCTTCCGCAAGAGCAGCTACAGCGGGACCGGGAACGACTGTGTCGAGGTCGCCGACCTCCCCACCGGGGCCGCCGTCCGCGACACCCGGCACCGCCATCTGTCCACGCTGACCTTCCCCCCAACGGAATGGTCCGCGCTCCTCCGCACCACCACCCGCCCCTGAACCTCTCGAGAAGAGCAGGACCCCGCCGTCACGGGTGTGGAGGGTGTGCTGCCCGGGAACTTCGGATGACACCAGGCGAAGGGGCAGCACACTCATGGCTCAGCAGAATCACCCGACCCGGACGGCACGGATGACGCACCTCTACTCGGTGCTCCCGGTCACCGACCCCGCCGCCTCCCTCCCCTGGTACACCGCCTTCTTCGGGCGCCCAGCGGACGAGATCATCGGCGAGGAGACCCTCTGGCAGATCTCCGACACCGCCTGGGTCGTCATCGCCGCCCATCCCGAGCGCGCCGGAAACTCCCTCCTCACCGTGGGGGTCGAGGGACTGGACGAGATCCTCGCCCGCCTGACCTCCCAGGGCTTCGGGCACGACCCGGTGGAGACCTACGGCAACGGCGTCCGCCACGTCGACGTCCACGACCCGGACGGCAACACACTCTCCCTGGCCGAAGCCCCGTCCTCGGTCACCGCCCCCTGAACAGAGCACCGGAAATCACCGGGACGCGTAGGGAGCGGCGGCGCGAACCTCGGATACGTCATCGCTGATCAGGCCCTGCTCGTCCTCGCACGGATGGGGCTGGTTCGTGTGCGTGGTGGGGTTCATTAGCAAGCAGGAGAAGGGCGTCCCAAGCGGGTGTAGGTGAGCCTGTGCGGGTGGACAGGACTAGAGCTGTTCCGGTGCGACCTTCGAGCAGTCCGATGTCCGTTGCCTCTCCTGAGCGAGGGCTCTCCATGAGAGCGGCCTGAATTTCATCGGTGGCTTGCGCTAACTCGCTGGCCTTCGTTGTTGTTGCGTGGTCGTGGGTGGCGCGGAGCAGTGCTTGGAGGAGACCGGAACTACCGTGGCACAAGCCATCATCGCTGCTGGAGTTTTGATGTTTGGCGCGTTGGAGGCACGCCAGGAGTGCGTGTTCAGCGGTGTGTTGCAGCGTGTAGTCCTGGAGCGCGCGGCCGGCGAGTTGGCGTGCCCGGGCGATTCCCGGGGCGCCGTAGCACCAGGAGGGCGGACCTGGGCGGTTCAACGGCTGTGGCTGCTGCTCGGGGTTGGGTGTGGTGACCCAACCGGGCCACCATGAGCCGTGGGCGTCTCTACGTTGCCACAGGTCAAGGGTCTCACACAGGCGTCGGATGGCGCCCTGCTGTCCGGGGACGTGGCGGCCTGCGCGGTGGTCGAGGGCGAGGAAGGCCAGCACTCCGCTGATGCCGTGAGCCATTCCTAGGTTCATGTGGCCGTGGGGGAAGGCGTCGTCGTCGATCATGCGGGGATCGTGGTGGACCCACCAGCCGGGCTTGTGCCCTTGGTCGGTGGGCAGGGGTTCGGTCAGACGGACGAGGTAGGTCAGGACCTGCTCCAGAGCTGTGCTGTGGGGGGCGGTGCGCATCAGCGCGACTCCGATGCCAGTTAGTCCGCTGACCAGGTCGTATTCGCTGTAGGTGGGTGTGCGGTGTTGGTCGATGCGCTGGTGTGCGGTCCGGGTGCGGTGGTGGGCAAGATCGGTCAGGTGCCGGGTGAGTAGTGCCCGGTCGCGCGTGTAGCGGTCCTCGGGGGCGTAGGACAGAACGAAGGCAAGGGCCGGAAGTCCATAGAACAGGGTGGCGCGGTCGGTGGTCAGGCCGCCTGAGGTGGCGGCCTCGATCCAGGGGTGGGCCCGGTCGGGGTCGTGCATCAGGTGCAGCAGCGCTGGGCCCAGGGGGCCCGTGGCCAGGCACAACGCAGGGGCGGCGGATGCGGTGTCAGGGTTGGCCAGGGATTCCAGGAGCGCAGTCAGGCGGGCGGTCACCGGGGGGCTGTCTCGTGCCGGTGCTGGTGGGCCAGGGCGATGGTGCGGGCCAAGGCGTGGGTGCGGTGTTCGTCGTCGCGGTCGGGGCCGTGGACACGGTTGTGGTGCATGTGGAGCAGGGAGGGCAGCACCGTGGTGGCTGAGGCGGAGCCGAGGTGGTGCAGGTAGGTGGTGAGTGCGGTGGTGCGTTCGCGCCAGGCCTGGAACAGGGGCTCGGGGAGTGTTCGGGTAAGGAGTTGTTCCCACAGCTGTTCGGCGAGGGCCAGGGTGGGCCGGTCCAAGGGGGTGCGGGAGCGGGGCAGATGGTTCACAGCCCAGTTGGTGTTCTGGGCGGTGGTGATCAGGTGGAGCAGGGAGACCGCGGTGAGGGCGTGGGTGCGGGACGGATCGTGGTCTGCGGCTCGGAGCTGGGTCAGAGCCGCGGCCGCATCGGCCTCGAAGAGGGTGTGTGCGGACGCCAGGGCGGCGCCTTCGCCGTAGCGGCCGGTTTCGGGCAGGTAGGGGTGCAGGGACCAGGAGCGCAGCATGCCCGCCGTACGCAGGTTCTCAGCCCAGGCGCCCAGGGTGTGGGTCGGGTCGGGGTGGCCTGGTGGGGTGTGCAGGCGGAGTCTGAGGTGTGGGCCGACGGAGTCGTTGTAGCGCACGAACCACCACTGGGGGGTGTGGCCGAGCAGGGACCACACGTGGGTCATGTGGTCGGTGAGCAGGGGGGTGAACAGGTGCGGGTCGGTGTACAGGTGCACGCTCATCCATTGCCTGTCCGGCCTTGCGGGGGTGGTCTGCTTGGCGGGCACGGGGAGTTGCAGGCGGGTCGGAACAGGTGTGGGGGGTGCGGTGCAGACCAGGGGGAGGACGATCTCGTGGGCACGGCCCTGGCACCAGCCGGAGGCGTCAAGAGCGGGTGCTTCGGTGAGGGTGGCAGTGTGATGGCGGTCCAGGTGGGCGCGCAACAGGTGACGGTGGGCGGGTTGATCCAGGTCCAGGGCGAGGTGGCGTTCGCCGTCGATGAGCAGCACCCGTGAAGGCAGGGCCGGGCGGATGCGGTGGAGGTCGTCGGTGGCGTTCACACGCCACTGGGCCGGGGCCACGATGACGGGGCCGGTGCGCATGCGGGGCAGGTGGGTGTAGGTGCTGGTGGTCGCGGGCCAGGTGAACATCAGGTGCGGTGTGGTGCGAGCGCGGGGCAGCTCGTAGCACAAGCGGGCGAGCGGGTGGGTGTAGTGGTGCGGTTCCAGCGCCGAGGCCAGGAAGGGTTCGATGACTCGGTCCCGATCGGTGTCGACCAGCCGTAGCCGGTCGGTGTCGATGCGCACCATGAGGTGGGGCAGGGCGATCGCTTCCTTTCCGGGAGGTGGGTGTTCGTCGATGGGCAGCACGTACGGCGCCAGGGGAAGGGCGCGGCTGATGTGGGTGGCGGTATCGGCCATGGGCGGGGCGAGGATCTGCACCGGTAGTGCGCCACGGGTGAGGGTGGGCAGGGTGGTGAAGGCGTTGTGGTCAGCCATGCCGGGCAGGTGGGAGAAGCGTCCGGTGAGGGTGCCCACGCTCCGGGAGACACCGGTGATCCACAGAGTGTGTTCACCCGCGTCGATGACGCCGGGGGTGGCGGCGTGCACTTGCAGACGCAGCTCGAGGTGTGGGGCGGGTCGGGCTGGTGGGTTCAAGGCATCCAGGGCGGGCGTGTCCTCCACGACGATCTCGGTGAGGCCGTGCAGGGCCGCGGTGTGGGCGGCGGCAAGCAGGGCCCGGTTCCGTTGCCTGTTGTGTCCGCTGGCCCTGGGTGGGGAAAGGTGGGAGCCGCGGTAGGTGGCCGGGAGGCCGATCCCTGGAGTGCTGATGAGGTCCAGGAGCGGTACCTGGGCACCGGGGCCGTACGCCTCCAGGCACCGTGTGTGGTAGTCGACCCACACAGGGTCACCTTCCTGGTCGGGGGCCAGCCGGGCCAGGTGGCGGGTCGCCTCCAAGGCCGGAGAAAGGGCGGCAGCGGGCAGGGTGAGGTCGACGTCAAGGCGGGTGTCCACCGCCAGCGCGGCGTCATCGGGGTGGGCTCGGGCCAGGTGTTCGATCACGGTCGGGCGTAGGGCCCTCCGCTGCTCGGATGGGGTGGCGGGGTGGTTGTGGTCCTCCAGGGCAGCACAGGCGTCCTGGAGCGCCGAGTGGAGTGGCTGGTGCTGGGCCAGATGGCGCAGAGGTTCGGTGGCCCAGGACGGGGGGCGGGCGGCGCTGATGAGGAAGCGGCGTTGCAGCAGCAGGTCTACGGCGTCGGTGATCACCTCCCGGTCGGTGTCGGGATAGGCATGGGCGAGCCCGTCGATGAGAACGCCGACTCGGGTGGGGTGTTGGGCGGATGTCATGAGGTGGGCTACCACCGGGGTGTGGCGTACCGATTCCGATACCGCGGTCTGGGGGTTGCTGATGCCAGCGGCCCAGGGCAGCACCCAACGATCCCCTTGTCGGTGCGCGACGCGGGAGGCGACCACGAGGGGGTCGTGGTCGTGGCGGTCGGCGTGGGCGCGGGAGAAGGCACTGATCCATGCCGCGTCAGGGCGTGCGACAGGCCGGTGGTCGCTACCCCAGCGGACGTGCGTGCGCTCACCTGTGGTGAAGGGGGCGACACCGGCCAGCAGCCCGTGCGGAGTGGGTCGGGTCCGTGCACGCAGCAGGTAACGCATGAGGGACACGGCGGTGCGGCGCACCTTGCGTGCGGGCACGGGTTCGGGGCCGGCCAGGGTGCGAAGTCGACGGGTCAGTGAAGGGCTGGCCACGTCAAGGGCATCAGCGAGTCCGGGGCTGGTCTGCCAGGTGTCCACAGTCCAGGTGCGGAGCTGCTCGGGGTCCGCGCGGTCGGGGTCCGGCCAGGGAGCGGGGTCGTCGATGGGGAGTCGGGTGGTGGCGCGGAGGGTGAGGGCAGCGGCATGCAGGAGGCGGTACACGAAGCGATCTCCCGAAGGTGCTGTGGGGGGTGTGGGACGCGCGGCCGCCCCCGGCCGGTGGCCAGGGGCGACCCACGGTGAGAACGTCAGCTGTCGCTTTCCTCGCTGTTGCCCTCATCGGTGCAGCTGGGCGAGCAGGCGCTCTGACAGGTGGGGTTGCAGCCGTCGTTGGTCATCGACCAGGTGAAGCCGGTCGCGACCAGGGCGCGGGTGTGCAGGCCCAGATCGAAGGGGTCCTCCTGGCCCGGCTGGGGCAGGAGGGTGAACTCGCCGCTGGGGGTTTCCAGGACGTCGAGGGCTTCTCGTGTGGGCATGTGCCTTCTCCTCTTCCTTAGGGGGTGGTGGCCCAGTGCAGGACCATGCGGGTGTGCCGCTTGTTCACGACACGTCCGCTCGGGAGTTGGTCATCGGGGGTGTGGGCGGGCACCAGGGTGATGTCCGGGCCCGGGCCACCACGGTGGTGCCGGTCCCATTCCTCCATCAGCGCGCACAGCTGCTGGGCCGCATCCGGCCCGGAGGGTCCGTGGCCGATGGCACCAAATTGCCACCGGTTCTCGAGGTCGGGGTGTCGGCGCAGGGTGCGGTAGGCGAAGCTCGCCCCATCAGCGGCGATGATGGCGGGGGTGCCGTGGTTCCACGTGGGTTTGACGATTCTGGCCTTGACCGCGCCGGGGTCGGCGGTGAGCAACGCCCAGTCGTCGATCACCGTGGCCAGCCACAGGTCCTGGGCGTCAGTGGCTTCGTCGTAGGCGATGAGGACCTCGGCCCAGACGGTGGTGGGCTCCTGGATGAGCGCCTCACGTAGCGGCCGCACATCAACGTCGGGGCCGTCTTCCAGGCGCAGACCGACGCGCTGGCCGTCGGTGTCGTTGAGGTAGGGCATCTGTTCCCAATGCTCACCTGCCCCGGTGATACGCACGAACCCGCACATGTCCTGGGCCATAGCACTCCAAAGGCCCTGGCCGTGGTGTTCCAGGGTTAGGCAGCGGGTGAGGCCGCGGATGCGCTCGGGTACGACCAGGCGCCCCCCGGGAACGAGCTGCTCCGCCCAAGCCGCAGGGACGTCCCAGGCACCGGCGGTGATGATGATCCGATCGAACGGTGCCCGGTCAGCGAAGCCGTACTCGCCATCAGCCACGCCCAGGTGCACGTCGGTGTATCCGGCGCCGACCAGGCAGCGGTGCGCGCGGTCAATGACCTCGGCGTCGATGTCGATCGAGGTCACCTGCCCGTCGGCGCCGACCAGTTCTCTGATCAGGGCGGCGTTGTACCCGCCGGAGCCGACTTCCAGAACCCGGTGTCCGGGGCGGATGTCGGCGCGGTCGAGCATGAGCGCGATGACTGTGGGGGCCGACACCGAGCTGAGGGCGACGCCACGCTTGTTGTCGCGTTTGGTGACCACTGCCTGGTCTGTGTAGACCTCCTTCAGGTCCAGTCCAGGTAGGAACGCCTCACGGGGTACCTGCGCCAAGGCTTTCTCCACAGCCGGGGACAGCGGCACGCCGACGTGGGCGCGGTTGGCGACCACCTCACGGACCATCGCCTCGCGCAGGGAGTTCGCTGAAGGGGTGGATGTGCTCGTCATGGCACCCTTTTCGTGAGTCGAGAGGCCGGTCCGGAATAGAGGAGGCGGCGCCACCAGTGTGTGTGATGGACACCACCAGATCCCTACCGACGGTAACCGGACGCAGGCAGCGCGAAGTGACAGTGAAGTGCCAGTCCGCTATGCCACGCACCATCGTGGTTGCGTACGCTGACGGCAGGAGTGCCGTGTGCCGAAGGGAAGCTGCTGATGACCGACACCGACCGTGGCGCATCGATCGGTGAACGCATCGCCATCGCCCGCAAGCTCGCCGGACTGAGCCAACAGGCTCTGGCGCAGCGCGCGAACTACAGCCTGAGCATGGTCCGCGCCGTCGAACAGGGCCGCGAACCCGCCTCCGCGCACTTCGTCGCCGCCACCGCTGAAGCCCTGGGTATCCAACCTCAGGATGTGTACGGCCAACCCTTCCACGATCTGCTGACCCAGGACGGCGGAGTGTCTCCGGGTATCGCCGCGCTCCAGGCGCTCCTCGCTGAAGGCACCTACGCGCGGGGGACGCAACCGGCTCCCGTCGACCAGCTCATCCGCACCCTGGACTCCATCCGAGCGGACCGCCACAACGACCACTCCCACCGGGCTCTCAACAAGGTTCCCGTTCTCCTCCGGCAGCTCTATGGAGCCCTCGACACCACGACCTCGCAGACCGAACGTGAGCACCTGTTCAGCTTGCTGGCGCGCACCTGCGGCAACGCCTCCCAGCTCACCTACCGGCTAGGCGGCCTGACCATGGCCATCGCATTGCTCGACCGCATGGAACAGGCAGCCGACCAGGCAGGAGAGCCCCTTCTGGCCGCTCACGCGCTCCAGCATCGGGCCCTGTTGTTGATGTCCCACGCCGCCTACGACACCGGACACCGGTGCGTCCAGCGCTCCCTGGATCTCATCGGCTCTTCAACGGAGGAGGGGAGCATCGCTCTGGCCGGGTCGGCGCACCTGCGCGGTGCAGTCCTGGCCGCGCGTGACCGTGACGCCGATCGGGCCAGGGAGCACCTGGCCGAGGCCGAACGGCTGGCCGCGGTGATCGGACGCGAATCCGAGCAGTTCGACACCAACTTCGGGCCGGGCAACGTGATGATCCACCGCGTATCTGTCGAGCTGGAGTGCGGCGACCCGGGGCAGGCCGCGCGCACTGGGTCCCGGATTCGGCTTCCCCGCGATATGAGGGCCACCCGGGTCGGACGTCACTGGCAGGACGTGGCACGCGCTTGGACGATGGACGGAGACCACGCGGCAGCGCTGAAAGCGCTGAACCGGGCGCGCCAGATCGCACCGCAGCAGACGCGCTACCACCCCCAGGTTCACGAGACCATGCACGTCATCGTCTCCGAGCAGCGGCGGTCTTCGGCGAGCGCGGCGCACTTCGCGCACTGGCTGGGAATGCGCACCTGACCTGCCAGTCGTCCAATCCGGAGCCATTGTTAACGGCGAGCCTTTCACCAGGTTCAGCTGACCGGCTCGGCTTCCCGAACCAACGATGAGAACAGGCGGCGCCGTCCCCGGAGTCTCCACCACCGGCTCCGCGCCGCCACTGGCCGCCCGCACGCAGCCGGGCCGCCCCACCGTGCCTAGGCCGGGTACCGCAGCCGGTACCACTGGGGCGCGGTGCGGTTCATCGGGAAGCCCAGCCCCCGCACCGGGGCGTCCTCCACGTCGACGAGCTCCCACCCGGGAAACGCCGCCTCCACCTCGGCTCTGGACACCCCGCCCACCATCCGCCGGAAGACGGACGGCCCGAACTCCAGCATCAGCAGCGACGCCCCCGGCGCCGCCAGCGCCGTCACCCCCCGCCCCTGGGCCGCCCGCTGGTCGGCGTCGAAACCCTGGAAACAGCCGATGTCGACGAAGAGATCGAACAACCCCAGGTCGGGGGAGAGGTCCGTGGCGTCCCCCACCAGGTAGTCCACCCCGCTGGGCCCCTGCCGCCGGGCCGCCTCCACCGCGGCCGGGACCAGGTCGACCCCGGTGACGTCCCACCCCTGGGCGGCCAGCTCGGGCGTGAACCGACCCCGGCCACAGCCGATGTCCAGAGCCCTCCCGGGCCCGCCCCGCTCCCGCGCGACACGGTCGAGGAACGAGCGGAACCGCACCATGGCCACGGGACCGTAGCGCTCCCAGGGAGTGACTCCGAGGCGGTACATCCGTGCGTAGTTGGTCATGGTTCAACGGTAGGTGGGGAGGGGGAGGGTGGCCAGGGGGTCGGGGTGGTTGTGGAAAACGCTGATGAGGGCCGGTCCACCAGGTCGGCGGCTATTTACTGACCGATCGGTCTGTAATACAGTTCGCTCAGACCCGCACCGAGGAGAGGACCGTCACGTGTCCGAAGTACTGGAGAGCTACGCACAGGGGTCGTGGTTCACCCCCGCGGACGAGGGCGCCCCCCTGGCCGACGCGAACACCGGCGAGACCGTCGCCCGGATCTCGTCCCAGGGCCCCGACGTCGCCGCGATGATCGAGTACGCACGTGAGGTCGGCGGCCCCGCGCTGCGCGCACTCACCTTTCACCAGCGGGCGAACCTCCTCAAGGAGATCGCCAAGCACCTGATGGAGTACAAGGACGAGTTCTACGCCCTCTCCCACCGCACCGGCGCCACCAGGCGCGACACCATGGTGGACGTCGACGGCGGGTTCGGCACCCTCTTCAGCTTCTCCAGCAAGGGCCGCCGCGAACTCCCCAACTCCACCGTCATCCCCGACGGCCCCCCGGAGCCCCTCGGCAAGGGCGGCACCTTCGTCGGCCAGCATGTCTACACCTCCCGGCCCGGCGTCGCCGTGCAGATCAACGCCTTCAACTTCCCCGTCTGGGGCATGCTGGAGAAGCTCGCGCCCGCCTTCCTCGCGGGCCTGCCCAGCATCGTCAAGCCCGCCGGGCAGACCGCCTACCTGACCGTCGCCGTCGTACGGCGCGTGATCGAGTCCGGGCTGCTCCCCGAAGGCGCCCTCCAGCTGCTGGTCGGCAGCCACCGGGGCCTGCTCGACAACCTCGGCCCGCAGGACATCGTGGGCTTCACCGGCTCCGCCGCCACCGGCGCCCTGCTGCGCGAACACCCCAACGTCATCCGCGGCGGCGTCCAGCTCAACGTCGAGGCCGACTCGCTGAACTGCTCGATCCTCGGCCCCGACGTGACCGTCGACGACCCCGAGTTCGACCTGTACGTCAAGCAGGTCGTCACGGAGATGACCGTCAAGGCGGGCCAGAAGTGCACCGCCATCCGCCGCGTCATCGTGCCCACGGCCATGGCCGACGCCGTCACCGAGGCGCTCACCGCCCGACTCGCCAAGGTGGTGGTCGGCGCCGCCGACCACCCCGACACCCGCATGGGCGCCCTGGTCTCGCTCGACCAGCGCGAGGAGGTCCGCAAGGCCGTCCGCGCCCTCCGGGCCTCCAGCGAACTGGTGTTCGGCGACCCCGAGCGGGTCGAGGTGACCGGCGCCGCCGACGACACCGGCGCGTTCATGTCGCCGATCCTGCTCCGGGCCGCCCCCGGTGCCAAGGAACCGCACGAGATCGAGGCGTTCGGCCCGGTCAGCACGATCATCACCTACGACTCCGTGGCCGAGGCCGTGGAGCTCGCCGCCCGGGGCCAGGGCAGCCTGGTGGGCTCGCTGGTCACCCACGACGAGGACGTGGCCCGCGAGGTCGTCCTGGGCGCCGCCCCCTGGCACGGGCGCATCCTGGTGCTCGACCGCGACGACGCCAAGGAGTCCACCGGCCACGGCTCCCCGCTGCCCGTCCTGGTGCACGGCGGCCCCGGACGCGCCGGCGGCGGCGAGGAGCTGGGCGGCGTGCGCGGCGTCAAGCACCACATGCAGCGCACCGCGATCCAGGGGTCGCCGGACATGATCACCGCGATCACCGGCCGCTGGACCACCGGCTCGCGCCGCGAGGTCGGCGACGTGCACCCCTTCCGCAAGGACCTCACCGAACTGCGGATCGGCGACACCATCGCCTCCGCCGAACGCCGGGTGACCCGCGCCGACATCGACCACTTCGCCGAGTTCACCGGCGACACCTTCTACGCCCACACCGACGAGGAGGCCGCCGCCGCCAACCCGCTGTTCGGGGGGATCGTGGCCCACGGCTACCTGGTGGTGTCGCTCGCCGCCGGACTGTTCGTGGACCCGGCCCCGGGCCCGGTGCTCGCCAACTTCGGCGTGGACAACCTGCGCTTCCTCACCCCGGTGAAGGAGGACGCTGTGATCAGCGTGACGCTGACCGCCAAGCAGATCACCCCCCGCACCAACGCCGACTACGGCGAGGTGCGCTGGGACGCGCTCGTCACCGACCAGGACGGCGAACCCGTCGCCACCTACGACGTGCTCACCCTGGTGGACAAGGGCGAGGGCGCGACCGAGGGGTAGGGCGGCCCGGGGGCGGCGGCCGCACCGGAATGTCCGTGAGGCGCCACGTCTCCTTGTCGACATGACGACAGGGCGACGTGGCGCCTCGGTGTGAGGCCCCGGGCCACGGGGACCCGTGGGGGACGGGAGCCTCCGGGGGCAGGAGCCGGGGCGTCCCGGAATCGGGGGGTGGCACGGGGGACCCGGGGGCCCGGGGGAGTCAAGGGCACCGAGGCCCGAGGCACCCGGGAACCGTGAGGAGCCCGAGGGCCCTGGGACCGAGTCCGCACCCAAGGCATAACCGGCATTGGTGTTCCGCGACGCCCTGCGCTCCTACGGTGGGTGGGGCACGGCCAGCGAGGTTCCCAACACGATGAGGGGCACCATGGGACGCATCACCGTCGACGCCGAGAACAGCGACCCGGTCGAGCTCTACTACGAGGACCAGGGGACCGGTCAACCGGTCGTCCTCATCCACGGCTACCCGCTCGACGGCCGCTCCTGGGAGCGGCAGACCGCCGTCCTCCTCGACGCCGGATACCGGGTCATCGCCTACGACCGCCGGGGCTTCGGCCAGTCGTCGCACCCCGCGGACGGGTACGACTACGACACCTTCGCCGCCGACCTGCGGACCGTCCTGGAATCCCTCGACCTGCGGGACGCGGTCCTCGTCGGCTTCTCGATGGGCACCGGGGAGGTCGCCCGCTACCTGGGCTCCTACGGCTCCGACCGGATCTCCAAGGCCGCCTTCCTCGGTTCGCTCGAACCCTTCCTGCTCCAGACGGACGACAACCCCGACGGCGCGGCCCCGCGCGAGTTCTTCGAGGAGATCGTCACCCAGGTCAGGGCCGACCGCTACGCCTACTTCACCGGTTTCCTGGAGAACTTCTTCAACCTCGACGAGACCCTGGGCGACCGCATCAGCGAGGAGGCCGTGCGCAACAGCTGGAACAGCGCCGCGAACTCCGGGCCGGTGGCCTCCGCCGCCTGCCCGCTCACCTGGATCACCGACTTCCGCGAGGACGTTGCGAGGATCGACGTGCCCGCGCTGATCGTGCACGGTACCGGCGACCGCATCCTCCCGGTGGAGGCCACCGGGCGCCGGTTCGCCGACCTGCTGCCCTCCGCCGAGTACGTGGAGTTCGAGGGAGCACCGCACGGCCTACTGTGGACCCATGCCGAGGAGCTCAACGAGGTGCTGCTGCGATTCCTGGCCCGGTGAACCCGTGCGCGGACGCGACCGGAGCGCCCCGCCGCGCCGCACCACGAAGCTGCGGGTGACCGAGGACTTCGACGCGCCGCCGGAACGGGTGTTCGCCCTGACCCTCAGCGAGGCCGGGTTCGTGGACGCCATGCCGCCCGGTGTGGAGGTCCTGCACTGGCCCGAGAGGTTCGGTGAGGGGGAGACCCTCGACCTGCGCTGGGGCGTGGCCGGGGTGTACCCGGTGCGGTGGGTGGCGGTCATCGACGCCTACGAGGAGGGCCGCTCCTTCAGCGACCTCCAGGTGCGGGGCCCGTTCCGCTACTGGCGGCACACCCACACGGTTGAGCCGTGCGGGGCGGGCGCCCGGCACACGGACCTGGTGGAGTTCGGCACCGGGTTGGGCCCGGCGGGCGACCTGGCCGTGGCGATCGGCATCCGCGGCGCCTTCGGCCCGAGGCTCGCCCGTATGCGCGCCGCGCTGGAGGCGCCCGGCGGCTGAGAGCCGGGGCCCGGGAGGGGCTCGGGGACGGGACCACAGCGGGCAGGGGGGAGCGCCCCGGAGGTGCCGACTCCTCCGGGGCGCTGGTCCCACGGCCCTACAGGCGGGCGATCGCCCGGGCCGGGTTCTCCATGGCGTCGGCGACCACCCGCATGAACCCGGCGGCGACACCGCCGTCGCACACGCGGTGGTCGAAGGCGAACGACAGCTGCGTGACCTTGCGGACCGTCAGCTCACCCTCCACGACCCACGGGCGGTCGATGATCCGGCCGAGCCCGAGGATGGCCACCTGCGGGTGGTTGATGATCGCCGCGCTGCCGTCCACGCGCAGCGCCCCGTAGTTGTTCAGCGTGAACGTGCCGCCGGTGAGCTGGGCCGGGGTCGCCTTGCCCTCCCGGGCCCGGCTGGTGAGCCCCTTGATCTCGGTGTCCAGCTCGGCGGTGGTGAGCCGGTGGGCGCCCATGACCGCCGGGGCGACCAGGCCCCGGTCGGTCTGCACGGCCAGGCCCAGGTTGACCCCGTCGTACTGGACGAGCTCGCCGCGCTCGGTGTCCACCAGCCCGTTGAGCTCCGGGTACGCGCGCAGGCCCGCCAGCACGAACCGGGCCACGTAGGCGAGCAGCCCCGGCCCCTGCGGGTCGGACGCGCGCAGGCGCACCAGCTCGGTGGCGTCCACGTCGACCCACACAGTGGCCTCGGGGATCTCCGAGCGGCTCCTGGACAGCGAGGTCGCCACCGCCGTGCGGAAGGCGCCCATGGGCACCCGCCGCGACTCGGCGAGCCCGGTGCGGGTGTCGACGGCCCCCGGCGCGACCGGGTCGACGGCGGCGGGGGCGGCCTGCGGGGGGACCGCGATCGGGGCGGACGGGGCCGGAGCGGTGGGGGCACCGGCCGCCTCGATCGCGGAGCGTACGTCGCGGCGGGTGACCAGGCCACCCGGGCCGCTTCCACGGATGTCGGCCACGCGCAGACCGGCCTCGCGGGCCAGCTGGCGGACCAGGGGCGAGGTGACGAGCGGAACCCGCCGCACTGGCGGGGGCGCGATCGGCGCCGCGGGCTCGGAGGCGGTCGCGGACACGGGCGGGGCGACGACGCCCGGCCGGGGGCGGCGTCGGCGCCCGGTACGGCCGGACTCCGGGGTGCCGTAGCCGATCAGGACGTTGCCCGACCCGGCGCGTTCCTCCTCCCGGTATCGCTCACCCGCGGCGTCGGCGGTCGCGGCGGACGCGGCGGTCGCGGCGGACGCGGCGGTCGCGGGAGCCCCGGCGCCCTCCTCCACCGTGCCCACGCTGATCAGCGGCCTGCCCACCGCCATCACCTCGCCCTCCTCACCGTGCAGGGCGGTCACCGTCCCGGCGAAGGGCGAGGGCACCTCGACGAGGGACTTGGCGGTCTCCACCTCGGCGACGGGCTGGTCCAGCGCCACGGTGTCGCCCACGGCCACCAGCCACCTCACCACCTCGGCCTCGGTGAGCCCCTCCCCGAGATCGGGGAGGTCGAAGGTACGGGTCGTCACTGGTCCTCCCACTGAAGGTCGTCGACGGCGTCCAGAATCCGGTCCACGCCGGGCAGCTGGAAGTGCTCCAGCTTGGGCGGGGGGAAGGGGATGTCGAAACCGGTCACCCGGCGGACCGGGGCGGCCAGCGAGTGGAAGCAGCGCTCCGTGACCCGGGCGACGATCTCCGAGGCGACGCTGGCGAACCCGCTGGCCTCGGCCACCACCACGGCGCGACCGGTGGAGCGCACCGCCGCGCAGACGGTCTCGTCGTCGAAGGGGACCACCGAGCGCACGTCGACGACCTGGAGGCTGCGCCCCTCCTGGGCGGCGGCCTCGGCCGCCTCCAGCGCGGTGGACACCGACGGCCCGTACGCGATCAGGGTGGCGTCGGTGCCCTCGCGACGGACGACGGCCCGGCCGATCCCCGGAACGGAGCGGCCGGTGTCGACCTCGTCCTTGGCCCAGTAGAGCTTCTTGGGTTCCATGAAGACCACCGGGTCCGGCGACGCCACGGCCTCGCGCAGCAGGTGGTAGGCGTCCTCGGGGGTGGCCGGGGTGACCACCTTCAGACCCGGGGTGTGCGCGTAGTAGGCCTCGGAGGAGTCGCAGTGGTGCTCCACCCCGCCGATCCCGCCCGCGTAGGGGACACGGATGACCATCGGCAGCCCGACCCGGCCACGGGTGCGGTTGCGGGTCTTGGCGACGTGGCTGGCGATCTGCTCGAAGGCCGGGTAGGCGAAGGCGTCGAACTGCATCTCGACCACCGGGCGCATGCCGTTCATCGCCATACCGACCGCCATGCCGACGATCCCGGACTCCGCCAGGGGGGTGTCGAAGCAGCGGTCCTCACCGAACTCGGCGGTCAGGCCGTCAGTGATGCGGAAGACCCCGCCGAGCGGGCCGACGTCCTCACCGAAGACGTACACGGAGGGGTCGTCCGCGAGGGAGTCGCGCAGCGCCCGGTTGAGCGCCTGCGCCATGGAGAGCTTCTCCGTCGCCATGTTCAGTGGCCCTCTCTGCTCAGTTCGTCGGCCAGGAACGCGGCCTGCTCGGTCAGCTGCGGGGTGGGGGCGGCGAACACGTGCGCGAACAGGTCGGCGGCGACGGGCTCGACGTCCTGGTTGACTCCCTCGCGCATGTACGCGGCGACCCGCTCGGCCTCCTCGGCGATCTCCGCCCGGCGCGCCTTGGTGAGCACCCTCCGCCTCTTGAGGAAGGCCTCCATGCGGGACAACGGGTCGCGGGCCACCCAGGGGTCCACCTCGTCCTCGCTGCGGTACCGGGTGGCGTCGTCGGCGTTGGTGTGCGCCTGCATCCGGTAGGTGTGCGCCTCGACCAGCTGCGGGCCCTCGCCGGAGCGGGCGGCCGCGACGGCGCGCTCCAGCACGGCGAGGACGGCGGCGGCGTCGTTGCCGTCCACGCGCTCACCGTTCACCCCGTAGCCCACGCCCTTGTGGGCGAGGGAGGGTGCGGCGGTCTGCCGGGCCAGGGGCACGGAGATGGCGTACTCGTTGTTCTGCACGAAGAACACGACCGGCGCCCGGAACACGGCGGCGAAGTTCAGGGCCTCGTGGAAGTCGCCCTCACTGGTGGCGCCGTCGCCGCACAACGCCATGACCACGGTCTCCTCGCCGCGCAGGCGGGCCGCGTGGGCCACGCCCACCGCGTGCAGGAGCTGGGTGGCGAGCGGGGTGGCCTGGGGGGCGACGTTGTGGGCGTAGGGGTCGTAGCCCGCGTGCCAGTCGCCCTTGAGGAGGGTGAGCACCTCGACGGGGTCGACGCCGCGCGCGATGACGGCGGCGGTGTCGCGGTAGGTCGGGAACAGCCAGTCGCCGTCCGACAGCGCGAGCGCCGCTCCGGTCTGGCAGGCCTCCTGACCGTGGGAGGAGGGGTAGACGGCGAGGCGGCCCTGGCGGACGAGGGCGCTGGCCTGGTCGTTGACCCGTCGGCCGATCACCAGGGAGGTGTAGGCCTCCAGGAGGCGCTGGGTGTCGGGCATCCGCAGTCCGGAGCCGTCGACCGGGGCCCCGGACTCGTCGAGCAGTCGGAGCGGCTGCTCGGAGGGGAGTAGGCCCTGGTGTCCAGCCATGCTGCAACCTCCTGGTTCGCGGAAGATACGCGGAAGATCTGTACAGGGACATGGTGCTGTTCGCGACCATCTGTTCGCTACAAACCGGGAGGAATCGAGAAAATGTCGCGAAAGTTCCCAAACTTCGCGTCACTCCGTCCAAGAATGTGACCCAGGACACCGCACCGCGTGGACATGTGGCCCACGACTCACACCCCGGTGACCCTCACCGCGCGCACGCCCCGCACCATCGCCGGGACTCCCGGGCGTCGTTAGCATGTAGCGGTGCCGCGATCGCCCTGACCTGCGACGCGCCGAGCGCACACCACACCAGCGGGAACATCCAGGGGGAACCAGACCGTGAGCGACGAGCGCGAGAACCTGAGCTACGAGCTGTTCGGCACCGCGATGCGCGACATGGCCCGGGCGATCGCCGACGACGGGTACGAGCCGGACATCATCCTGTCGATCGCGCGCGGCGGCCTGTTCGTCGCCGGAGGGCTCGGCTATGCCCTCGACGTCAAGAATTTGCACGTCATGAACGTCGAGTTCTACACGGGCGTCGGCACCACCCTGGACATGCCCGTCATGCTGCCGCCGGTCCCCAACGTGGTCGACCTCAGCAAGAAGAAGGTCCTGGTCGCCGACGACGTCGCCGACACCGGCAAGACCCTCAAACTGGTGCACGACTTCTGCGCCGAGCACACGGCGGAGGTGCGCAGCGCGGTCATCTACGAGAAGCCGCAGTCGCTGGTCAAGTGCGAGTACGTGTGGAAGCACACCGACCAGTGGATCAACTTCCCGTGGTCGGTGGAGCCGCCCGTGGTGCGGCGCGAGAACCAGGTGCGCGACGCCTGAGCGCACCCGCCCTCCGGAATCCGACCCCTACGGGGGTCGGTTTTTTTGTGCCCGAATCTCCGGCCGTCCCGCCGGCAGGACAGCCGAAAAAAGCCGCACACCCCTGCATCATCGCAGGTCAGAGGCGCGCAAAAGGTCAAGTGAATATCGCCGGGAACTCTTTCGCATTGACCGCGAATCGTGGCCATGGATAATCCGTAAAGCAACCGGCTTTCGCTTCGGAAAGGCCTGCTACACAATCGGGGGAACCTCAGTCCCAGAAACTCCGCACTCCGGACGACGAGCCTTGAGGGTCCCATCGAACAATGACCGGCGACCGATGGAAGATCCCATGCGCATCCTCTTCGCAACCTACTCCGAGAAGACCCACTTCTTCAGCATGGTCCCCCTGGCGTGGGCGCTTCGCACGGCCGGCCACGAGGTACGGGTGGCGAGCCAGCCCGAGATCGTCGACACCATCACCTCCACAGGCCTCACCGCCGTGTCGGTGGGCCAGGACCACAGCGTCAACCGCATCCTCGAGGCCTTCCCCCGCCTCCAGGAGCGGGTGGCCGACGGCCAGCTCGACCCCTTCATCCGCGCGGACGAGCCCGAGGAGGACCTCTCCTGGGAGTACGTGCGCGACAACTACGACAGCGTGGTCCTGAGCTGGTTCCGGCTCATGAACAACCCCATGCTCGACGACCTGGTCTCGTTCTGCCGATCCTGGCGACCCGACCTGGTGATCTGGGAGCCCGGGACCTTCGCCGCGCCGATCGCCGCGAAGGCCTGCGGCGCCGCGCACGCCCGGCTCATGTGGTGCGTGGACTTCTACGGCCGCATGCGCGAGATGTACGTGCGGCGGCGCCGGGTGGAGCAGGGCCCCGACGGCCCGCCCGACTCGCTCGCCCGCTGGATGGACCACTCGGCCCGCCGCTACGGGGTGCGCTTCGACGAGGAGATGACGCGCGGCCAGTTCACCATCGACCAGTTGCCGCCCTCCATGCACATGGACACGGGTGTGGACCGCTATCCCGTCCGCTACACCGCCTACAACGGGCGGTCGGTGATCCCGGAGTGGCTCCGCGCCCCCGCCGGCGACCGGCCCCGCGTGTGCCTGACCCTGGGGGTGACCGCCACCGAGCGGCTGTCCGGGTACTCCGTCAGCGTGCCCGAGATCCTCGACTCCCTGTCCGGGATGGACGCCGAGATCATCGCGACCGTCGCGGAGAAGGAGCAGCGGCGGCTGGGCCCGCTCCCCGACAACGTGCGCGTGGAGCGGTTCGTCCCGCTCCAGGCGCTCCTGCCCACCTGCGACGCGGTCATCCACCACGGCGGCTTCGGCACGACCTTCACCACGCTCGTCTCCGGGGTCCCGCAGGTCAGCATCCCCCAACAGCTGGACACACCCTTCACCGCACGGCGGATCGCCGCGCGGGGCGCCAGCATCCACCTCGACAAACGCGAGGCCACGGGGGAGCGCGTGCGCGCCAGCGTGGAACGCGTCCTGGCCGACCCCTCCTACGCCCGCAACTCCCGGCTCCTGCGCGACGAGATCCTGGCCCAGCCCTCCCCCAACGAGTTCGCCGAGGGGGTGGAGGAGTTGGTCCGGCGGTACCGGACCAGCCCCGGCCGACGGACGGCCGACCTGTCGGGGAGGCCCTGATGCACGACGTCCTCCTCGACGACGTCACCCTGGAGCAGTACGGCGCCCGGCTCCTGGACGGGGTGTCGCTCCACCTGGAGGGCGGCCGCGTGCACGGCCTGATCGGACCGAGCGGGTCCGGAAAGTCGACCCTGCTGTCCATGATCGCCGGGTTCGTGCCCCCGACCCGGGGGACGGTGCTGGTCGGGGGCCGACCCGTCACCCCGGAGAGCCTGGTCGGCGAACGCGTCGGGCTCGTCCGCGGCATGTACCCGGACGACCCGGTCAGCGTCCGCGACACCCTCACCTTCGCGGCGAGCCTGCGCCCCGACTGGTGCCAGGAGTTCGCCGTGCGGCTCATGCGCCGGTTCGGCATCCCGCTGGACCGGCCGCTGTCGCGGCTCTCCCACGGGGAGCGCTCCGCCGTGAGCGCCACCCTGGGGCTGGCCGCCCGCACCCCCGTCACCCTCCTCGACGAGTGCTGCACGGGCATGGACGCGCACATGCGCGACGTGTTCCTCGACGAGGTGCTGTCCGACCTGATGCTGCGGCCGCGCACCCTCGTCGTCGCCACCCACCTCGTCGAGGAGCTGGGCCAGCTCTTCGACGACGTGGTCATGCTCGACGGCGGCGCCGTGGTGTTCGCGGAGTCCATGGACGCCCTCGGCGAACACGGCACCTCCGTGATCGGGCCGAGCCGGTCCGTCGACTCCTTCGTGTCGGGGCTGACCGTCACCGACGAGCGCGAGCTGGGCCCGGTCAAGGCCGCGGCCGTGCCCGGCAGGCTCACCGAGAGCCAGCGGGCCAGGGCGTTCGAACACCGCCTGGACCTGGCACCCATCGGCCTGCGCGACCTCATGTCCCAGCTCACCGGGCGGCCGAGGGAGTGAGCGGTCCCCCGACCGAGCGAGTCACCGGTGGCCTGGCCGCGCCCCCCGCGCGACCAGGCCACCGGTGTCCCCCGCCCCTCCCTCGCACGGCCCACGCCGTCTCTCTCAACGAAGGACTGACCGAACATGCACCAGTCACCGGACCCCCGGCCCCTCGTCCTCGGGGCGATCGGATGCAGTGACATCGCCTGGCGCAAGACCCTGCCGACCGTCACCGCCTCCCCCCTGGCCCGCCTGGCCTGCGTAGCCGCGCGCGACGTGCGGCGCGCCGAGGCCTACGCCGACCGGTTCGGCTGCGACGCCGTCGCCGACTACACGGCGGTCCTCGAACGCGAGGACGTGGACGCCGTCTACGTCTCCCTGCCCCCCGGGCTGCACGCCACGTGGGTCGAGGCGGCGCTGCGCGCGGGCAAGCACGTGCTCGTGGAGAAGCCGTTCGCGGTGGACGGTGCCACGGGGCACGCCCTCATGGCACTGGCCGACGATCTGGGCCTCGTGCTGATGGAGAACTACGCGTTCACGCTGCACGGCCAGCACGCGCGGATCAGGGAGCGGGTGCGCTCCGGGGAGATCGGCCGGCTGCGGAGCTTCGAGGCGGCCTTCACCATCCCGCCCCGGCGCCCCGACGACATCCGGTACCGGCACGACCTGGCCGGGGGTTCCCTGCTGGACAACGGCGTGTACCCGCTGCGGGCGGCGATCCACTTCCTGGGCGAGGACCTGAGGGTGGTCGGCGCGGTCCTGCGCGAGGACCCCGACCTCAGGGTGGTGGTGTCCGGCGGTGTCCTGCTGGTGACGGCCGACGGGGTGCCCGCCCACCTGACCTTCGGAATGGAGAACGCCTACCGGGCCGAGTACCGGCTGAGCGGCAGCCTGGGTTCCCTGAGCCTGGAACGGCCCTTCACCCCGCCGCCGGACCACGCCTGTGTGCTCCGCGCCCAGGCGGGAAACACGGAGGAGAGCGTCGAGATGGCCCCGCAGGACCAGTTCGACGCCCTCCTGACCGCGTTCGCGGACGCGGTGGCGGACGGCGCCGCCCCCGCGTCCGCGACCTCCGCCTCACTCGCGCTGGTCGACCTGCTCGACCAGGTACGGGACGGAGCGGTCCGCGTGAGCGCACACTGAACGGGTCACGGGGCCGGGCGGTCGCCGTCGGCCGCGGCGCCGACGGCGACCAGCGGATGCGTCCCCGTGCCGCCGCCCTCGACGTCCCCGCCCTCGACGTCCCGGTCGGACACCAGGAACTGGGTCGCGGCCAGGTCGCGGTAGAGGGAGTCCCCGGCCACCAGCTCCTGGTGCGAACCCGTGGCGCGGACCCGCCCCGCCTCCATGACCACGATGCGGTCGGCCATGGTGACCGTGGACAGCCGGTGGGCGACCACCAGCACCGTGATCTCCCGGCGCAGCTCCTCGACGATCTCCCGGACGGCCAGCTCGTTGGCGGCGTCCAGCTGGGAGGTCGCCTCGTCCAGCAGCAGGATGCGGGGGCGCCGCAGCAGGGCACGGGCGATGGCCACGCGCTGGCGCTCGCCCCCCGACAGGGTGTTGCCCCGGTGACCCACCACGGTGTCGAGGCCGTCGGGGAGCCGTTCGACCAGGGCGTCCAGGCGGGTGCGCGCGACGATGTCGCGGACGCTCTCCTCGCTGGCGCCCCGGGCCCCCAGGGTGAGGTTCTCGCGCAGCGTCCCGGCCAGTACCGGGGCGTCCTGCTCCACGTAGCCGATGACGGACCGCAGGTCCGCCAGGGGCCACTCCGAGATCTCGCGCCCGCCCACGCGGATGGTGCCCTCCTCCGGCTCGTAGAACCGCTCCAACAGGGAGAAGACCGTGGACTTGCCCGCGCCGGAGGGTCCCACGAACGCGGTCAGACCGCCTTCGGGAACCTCGAAGCCGACACCGTGGTGCACGGTCGGCGCGTCGGGCGCGTAGCGGAAGACCACCCCGTCGAAGGACACCCCGAGCGGCTCGGGGTCGGCTCCCTCCGGTGTGGCCAGCGCCGAGCCGGGCTCGGCCTCGCAGCGCTCGGGTTCCAGGGCGAGCACCTCGCGGATGCGCTTGAGGGCCGCGGCGCCGACGTTGAAGTTCGCGGCCGCGCTGACCAGCGACCCCATCGGGGAGACCAGGTAGAACAGGTACAGCAGGAACGCGATGAGCACACCGATCTCGATCTCCCCGGTGGCCACCCGGGCACCGCCCACCCCGAGCACCACGAGGAAGGCTGCCTGGATCGCGACCCCCACGGTGGTGCCGTTGACCGCCTCCAGGGCTCCGACCCGCACACCGTGACGCCAGGCGCGCTCCGCGGAACCCTCCGAGGCCCGCAGTTCCTCCCGCTCCGCACCGGCCGCCTTCACGGTCCGGAAGGTGCCGAGC
Organism: Nocardiopsis sp. NPDC006938; assembly: GCF_042869555.1. Classification (NCBI taxonomy): domain Bacteria; kingdom Bacillati; phylum Actinomycetota; class Actinomycetes; order Streptosporangiales; family Nocardiopsidaceae; genus Nocardiopsis; species Nocardiopsis sp. NPDC006938. The sequence goes on from NZ_JBIAGA010000013.1 coordinate 43,690, forward strand.
ACGCGCTCCAGGGACGAGTTCAGGTCGCCCACCTCGCGCTGGACCCGGTCCGTGGCGGTCTGGATGTGCGGCACGATGAGGCCGATGCACAGGGCGGCCACGACGAGCACCCCGAAGGTGACACCGAGCATGACCGGGTCGAGGAAGGCCATCATCACGAGGATGACCACGACGACCACGGCGCCGGTGACCGTCTCCACGAGGGCCTGGCTGACGACGGTGCGCAGCAGGCTCGTGTCGGTGGTGACCCGCGACATCAGGTCGCCGGGCTGGTAGCGGGCGGTCTCGGTGAGCCGGAGCCGCATCAGACGGCCGAGCAGCCTGCGCCGGGAGTCCAGCACCACCGACTCCGCGATGCGTTGCAGGATGTAGTACCCGATGGTGTTGAGGACCGCCGCGAGGACCACCATCCCGGTCAGGACGACCAGCGCACGGGTCACGGTCTCCCCCGAGCCGAGTCCGTCCACGACCATCTGCGCGGCCAGGGGCTGGACCACGCCCGCCATGCTGCCCAGCAGGGCGAGGAGGCCGCCCAGCAGCAGCAGGCCCCGCTGGGGGCGCAGGTACGAGAGCATGTCCCGCCAGGCGGACGTGCTGAGGATCGCCGCCCTCTCGTTCGTCTGTTCGTCGTTCGGTGTCACCGGTCTCTCCTCCGTAGGCGGGGGACCCGGCCGGGTACCGGCCGGGTCCCCCTCGATGTGGGCATCAGGCGAACTGGTCCTCGACCAGCCAGCTGTCGGCCGCGCCGCGCACCGCGTCGGCGGCCGCCCGGACCTCCTCGGCCAGCGGGCGGTCCCGGTCCAGCGGAGGGGAGACCCGCTCCAGTTCCTTCCACAGCGGGTCGCCCTCGGTGTCACCGCCGCCGAGCGCGGCGTACTGGGCGACGCCCACCGCGAGGGAGCCCACGATCAGCCAGGCGAGCTTGACCGCCTCGGCCACCGAGGTGGCCCCGTTGAGGGCCATGGGGACGTGGTCCTGGTTCCAGCCGTTGGTGGGCAGTGTGGTCAGCGAGGACGGGTAGGCCAGCTGCCGGATCTTCGAGGCGAAGGAGGTCGAGCTGAGCTGGACCCCCGCCAGGCCGCTGCCGCTGCCCGGCCTCGGGGTCAGCATCGGGTTGAGCCCGCCGTTGGTGGACGGGTTGCACAGCAGGGCGAGCTGGCGGTCGGCCAGGTACGCGACCTGCTGGAGGCACAGGCCGAGCTGGTCGGAGCCCAGCCCCACCGGCATGGCGTGGAAGTTGCCGCCGTGCAGCACCTCCCCCTCGTGGCAGATCGGGTTGTCGGTGCAGCCGGTGGCCTCCCGGCGCAGGATCTCGCCGATGAAGTCCAGCTGGTCCTCCACCGCGCCCAGGATCTGGGGCACGCAGCGGATGCTGTAGGGCTCCTGGAGGGGGCGCTCCGGGTCGTACTCGTGGTTCTCCGGCAGGGCCCGGCGAATCCACTCGGCGACCCGCAGCTGGCCCTCCTGGTTGCGGACCACGCCGAACCCGGAGTGGTAGGCCTGCGGGTTGGCTCCGAAGAGCCCCGCGATACGGGCGGTCAGCCCGGCCACGGACCGGTTGATCCGACGGATCTCCGCGTGGTTGTGGACGGCCACCGCCAGGCCCACGCTGGTGCCGTTGACGAAGGCCAGCGCCTCCCGAGCGGACCAGTCGAGGGGCTCGGCCCCCAGGTCGCGGATGGCCTTCTCGGCGGGCACCAGCGTGAACGTGCCGTCCTCGGCGCGCTGCCACGCCTGGCCCCGCCCGGTGTGGGCCAGGGCGGCGTAGGCCAAAGGCTGGAGGTCGCCGCTGGCGCTGACCGTGCCCTCCTGCGGGATGGCGGGGGTGAAGCCGCGGTTCCAGAGGTCGGCGAGGCGGTCCCAGAAGTCGGGGGACACACCGGAGTAGCCCTGCCTCATGCTGTTGAGGCGCAGCCACACGACCATGCGGCAGACGTCGGGGGACAGCGGTTCGCCCTGGGAGGTGCCCAGGTGGGAGATGAGCCCGTTGCCCTGGAGTTCCTGGGAGTCGTCCGCGCTGTAGAGCACCAGCGGACCGAAGCCGCGCGTGATGCCGTACACCTCCTGGTCGGATTCGAGCGCGCCGCGCAGGACCTCCACGCTGCGGAGCATGCGCTCACGGTCCTCGGGGCCGCACCGGGGGAGGGTGGAGTCCCAGCCGGTGCCGCTGATGATGGCGTCGAGGGTGTCGAGCCGGGGCTGTTCGACGGTGATGGTCACGGGTGTGTGCTCCTGAGTCGGGGATGGGAGGGGCTGGAGGGCGGGGCGGACTGACGGCGCAGGGTCTTGCCGGTGGGGGAGCGGTCGACGCGCTCCACCACACGCACCCGGTGGGGTCGGGGGCCCAGCTCCGCCGCGACGGCGGCGACCCCGGCCGGGGTCAGGTCCTGCCCGGGCCGGGGCACCACGTACAGCTCGTAGTGCTCGCCGATGGTGTCGTGCGTCACGGGGACGGCGCCCAGATCGGCGCAGTCGAGGGCGGGGCGCAGGCGCTCCTCCACCGTGTCGAGGCAGACGCGCCTGCCGTTGACCTTGACCAGGCGCTCCCGGCGCCCGGTCAGGACGAACTCGCGTTCGCCGGTCCGGGTGACGTGGTCGTCCATGCGCCACCGGTCGGGGGCGTCCCGGCCCGGGCGCGCGGCCATCCGGGGGCTGGCGACCTCCAGCCGCCGCTCGCGGCCGTCGTCCCCCTCCCAGGAGAAGGACGTGTCGTCGAGCAGGCGCCAGGGGGGCGGTTCGGGTTCCCACCGGCGGCTGGCCACTCCGCCGGTCTCGGTCGACCCGAGCACCTCGATGACGCGCGCCCGGTCCGGGCCGAGCGCGCCGACCAGGTCGGCGGCGGCCGCGGGCAGGCGGGCCGTGCTGTGCAGGAAGGTGAGGTCGGCGGTCTCGCCCAGCCAAGCGGACCGGGGCCTGAGCAGGGAGAAGGTCCAGGGGATCGCCATCACCGCCCACCGCAGGGAACCGCCGGGAGGGTTGGCGTCGGTCAGGCGCGGCCGGTACCAGACGGGCACCCCGAGACGGGCGGGGACCAACAGGGTGGCCAGGGTTCCGAAGACGTGGCGCGGAGGGGCGAAGGACAGCACCGCCTGGGGCCGGTGGGGACGCAGGAGGTCGGCCAGCAGACCGGCCTCCGCCCACAGCTGCGCGGCGGTGCGGCGCCACGTGACGGGGTCGCCGCCGCTGCCCGAGGTCCGGTGGTCCACGTGCGCGGGCAGGTGCCGCGCGACCAGTGCGGCGTTGGCTTCGGCGTCCGCCGACCAGGCCGCCCGCCACGGGCGGTCGGAGACCTCCTCCGAGCCCGGGTCGGCTCGGAGCAATTCCACCGAATCCCATTCACCACAGATCACCGCAGCACCTCGATTCCTGTCATTCGCTACTTATAACCAAGCAAAACCAGGAAAGCCAGACCCGACCACCGACGCCCCAGGGAAAAGCGAACGGAAAAGGGGAATGCCACTCGCCCCCCACCAGCAAAAGAGCAGCTCAGGACATGTGTGCAGCGTCCCGCCAGCGGGACGGAGAGGAGATCCGGGAATCAGAAAAGTGACACCAGAACCCCACCCGAACATCACGGAAAAGCCCTGGGAAAGCAGCGGAATAACGGCCGATCCTAAAGTTCCAACCACGAACACCGGGGAGCTGGAGGACGGACCCCGGAGTCGACGGCGAACGAGGAGAGACGATCACCGTGGAACCCACCAAGCAGCAGACGGCGGAGGCCGCACTGCGCCGCCACCCCTCCGAGACGGGCCCGCCCGCGAACGGAGCCGGGAAGATGTCCCTGGACAACCGCGCCATGACCCGGCGCACCTCCCTGGCACTGCCCCCGAGCATGCCGATGGACGACTGGCGCAACCTCGGCCAGCAGATCTTCGTCATCTCCGACTCCTCCGGCTGGTGGCTCGGCGACTGGCTCGTCTACGGCCAGAGCCAGTACCCCGACCGCTACCGCACCGCCGTCGCCGAGACCTCGCTGGGCTACCAGACCCTGCGCAACTACGCGTGGGTCGCCCGACGGTTCCCCGTCAACCGGCGGCGCAGCACCCTGAGCTTCCAGCACCACGCCGAGGTCGCCAGCATGGGCGAGGAGGACCAGGACACCTGGCTCAACCGCGCCGACAAGTTCCGCTGGTCCCGCAACGAGCTGCGCCGACGCATCCGCGCCACGCAGAGCATCGAACGCGCGACCAAGGGTGACCAGCGCGTCCAGGTCCAGGTGCAGGTGCACGCCCAGACCACCCAGCGCGCCCGCTGGGAACAGGCCGCGCGCAACGAGAGCAAGGACCTCGCCGAGTGGATCGTCGGCATCCTCGACCACGCCGCCGACGGCGCCATCACCGAAGAGGCCGAGGATGAGTGACCGCGCCCCCCGACCCCCCGCCCCCGTCCCGCACCGCCCCTGGAGGTAGAACAACCATGACCATCGCCGTCTGGGGCTACACCGACGAGTACGAGAACGAGCGCGAGGAGATCCTGGAGGCCGTGGACACGGTCTTCCGGTCCGGCCGCCTCGTCCTGGGCGACCAGGTCTCCGGATTCGAGGAGGCCTTCGCCGCCCACCACGGGATCGACCACTGCACCGGGGTCGGCAACGGCACCGACGCGCTGGTCCTGGGGCTGCGCGCCCTCGGGGTCGGCCCCGGTGACGAGGTGATCACCGTCTCCAACACGGCCGCGCCCACCATCGTGGCCGTCGACTCGGTGGGCGCCACCCCCGTGTTCGTGGACATCGACCCCGACACCTACCTGATGGACGTGTCGGCGGTGGCCGCCGCCATCACCCCCCGGACCCGCTGCCTGCTGCCCGTTCACCTGTACGGGCAGTGCGTGGACATGGAGCCCCTGCTGGCCCTGGCCCGCGAGCACGGGATCGCCGTGCTGGAGGACTGCGCCCAGGCGCACGGCGCCCGCCACCACGGGCGCATCGCCGGTTCCATGGGGGACGCCGCCGCGTTCTCCTTCTACCCGACCAAGGTGCTCGGCGCCTACGGCGACGGCGGCGCCACCCTGACCCCCTCCGCGCAGGTGCGCGACGCGCTGCGCCGACTGCGCTACTACGGAATGGAGGAGCAGTACCACGTCGTGTCCACCCCGGGCTACAACACCCGGCTGGACGAGGTGCAGGCCGCGATCCTCAACCGGAAGCTGACCCGGTTGGACGCGTACGTGGCGGCCCGCCGGGCCGTCGCCGACCGGTACGCCGAGGGGCTGGCCGACACCGGCCTGGTGCTGCCCGCCACCGCCCCGGGCAACGACCACGTCTACTACCTGTACGTGGTCCGGCACCCGGAGCGCGACCGCGTCATCAAGGCCATGGCCGAGCACGGCGTCGCGCTCAACGTGAGCTACCCCTGGCCCGCGCACACCATGACGGGCTTCCGCCACCTGGGCGTCCCCGAGGGCAGCCTCCCGGTCACGGAGTCGCTGGCCAAGGAGATCTTCTCCCTTCCCATGTACCCCTCGCTCACCCGCCGGGACCAGGACCACGTGATCGGTGCCCTGCGCGAGGTCCTCTCCCGCCTGTGACGCTCCCCAGCCAAGCAAGGAACGACCGATGAGCCATCCCCCCACGGTCCCGCCGACACCCCGCACCGCATCCCCCGATCCGCTCACCCGCTCCGCCCTGAGCACCGGCTCCCCCCACGACGCCGCCTTCGAGCAGTGGTGGAAGGAGCGCTCGGCCGCAGGCGGGTTCCGGGTGACCCCCGTCCCCTTCGCCGACCTCGATCACTGGTCCTTCGACCCCGCGACCGGAGACCTGGGCCACGCCTCCGGCGGCTTCTTCACCGTCCAGGGCCTGCGCGTGCGGCGCGGCCCCCACGACGACCACCACCAGCCGGTCATCAACCAGCCCGAGATCGGCGTCCTGGGCATCCTGGTCAAGGAGTTCGACGGGGTCCCGCACTGCCTCATGCAGGCCAAGATGGAACCCGGCAACGCCAACACCCTCCAGCTGTCCCCCACCGTGCAGGCCACTCGCAGCAACTTCACCCGGGTGCACCGGGGAGGCGGGGTGCGGTACCTGGAGTACTTCGACGGCACCCGGCCGACCCGGGTGCTGAGCGACTCCCTCCAGTCCGAGCAGGGCGCCTGGTTCCGCGGCAAGTTCAACCGGAACATGGTCGTGGTCACCGACGCCCCGGTACCCGAGCACCCCGACTTCCACTGGGTGACGCTGCGCCACCTGTACGCCCTGCTGCACCGGGACAACCTGGTGAACATGGACACCCGAACCGTCCTGGGCAGTGTGACCCTGGCGCCCGGCCCCGTCACGGACGGCACCGACGGCTTCACCGCCTCCCTGCTGCGCTCCTACTCCGCCCCGGACGAGGGCGGCACCGCGCGGCACGGCATGACCGAAACCCTCAGCTGGCTGGCCGACGCGCGGACCCGCCTCGGATGGCGCGCCCTCGACGTCCCGCTGCGCTCGCTACCCGGGTGGAGCCGCACCCCCGACCGCGTGCACGACGACGCCGAACGCGACTTCCGGATCATCGGGGTGCGGGTGGAGGCGCACAACCGCGAGGTCACCAGCTGGACCCAGCCCCTGCTGTCCCCCCGGGGGCACGGACTGTCCGTCTTCCTGGTCCGCTCGTTCGACGGGGTCGCGCACGTCCTGGTGCAGGCGCGACCCGAACCCGGCCTGCGCGACTGCCTGGAACTGGCCCCCACCGTCCAGCGGCCCGGAGGCGTGAACGCCGCCGTCCCGGCCGAACCCGAGGGACTCCTCGCCGAGGCCCTGACCGAGGACCCCTCCCGGGTCCGCTTCGACTCCCTGCTGTCCGAAGAGGGCGGCCGCTTCCACCACGCCCAGACCCGCTACCGCGTGGTGGCGGCCTCCGACGCCCTGACCGACACCCCCGGCCCCGGGTGGCGCTGGCTGACCGTCCACCAGCTGATGGCACTGGTCCGCCACGGCCACTACCTGAACGTGGAGGCCCGGAGTCTGCTGGCCTCCCTGCACGGCCTCTGGTGACGGCCGAGAGGAACCGAGGAACCCCATGAGAAGCAGGCCCCTGTCCGTACACGGCGCCCACCTGTTCACACCGACGGTCTTCCCCGACTCCCGGGGGCTGTTCACCGCCCCCTACCAGCGAGAACACTTCGAGGAGGCCACCGGGCGGCCGTTGCCGCCCCTCACCCAGCTGGCCTACAGCCGGTCCTCGGCCGGGGTGGTGCGCGGCGTGCACTTCACCACGGCGCCCCCGGGGATGGCCACCTACCTGCACTGCCCCCAAGGGGCGGTGTTGGACATCGCGGTGGACGTCCGGGTGGGTTCGCCCACCTACGGCCGCTGGGAGGCGGTCCGGCTCGACGAGCACAACCGGAGCGCGGTGTACCTGCCCGTCGGGATGGGGCACGCGTTCGTGTCCCTCACCGACGACACCGTGATGTCGTACCTGCTCTCCGGGGGCTACGAGCCCGACCACGAGAAGGCGGTGAACGTCCTCGACCCCGAGCTGGACCTGCCCCTTCCGGAGGGCCTGGAACCGGTGCTCTCCGAGCGGGACCGCGCCGCTCCCGACCTGCGGCGGCTCCGCGAGGACGGGCTGCTGCCCGACTTCGAGGAGTGCCTCGACGTCGAGGCACGGCTGCGCGGGGCGGGCTGACCATGGGCGACACGACCCGACGCGTGGTCGTCCTGGGCGCGTCGGGCCTGGTGGGGTCGGCCGTGGCCGCGCGGTACGCGCGGCACGCGGTCGACCTGCGCCTGGTCTCCCGCCGCGTCCCGCCGACACCCCCGTCCGGCGCCGCCCGGGTGAGCGCGCTGACCGGCGACCTCACCGACCCGGTCTTCGCGGCCCGCGCGGTGGACGGCGCCGACCTGGTGTTCCACCTGGTCTGCCACCGCCTGCCCGGCGGGAGCTGGCAGGTGGGGGAGGACGACCCGGTGGCCGAGGCGGTCAACACGGGCACGGTGCGCTCCGTGGCGGCGGCGTTGGCGCGCCGGGCCGACCGCACCCCGGACCGGCCCCTCCCGACCGTGGTGCTCGCGGGCTCCTCGACCCAGCCGGAGGACCCCGGCGCCCCCGGGACCACCCCCTACGACCGGCACAAGTCCCGGGCCGAGGGGCTGCTCGCGCGGGCGGAGGCGGCGGGGGAGCTGCGGGCGGTGACCCTGCGGCTGTCCACCGTCTACGGGCCCGCGGCGCCTCCGACGCGGGACCACGGGGTGGTCTCGGCCATGGTCCGCCGGGCGCTGGCCGGTGAGGCGCTGACGGTGTGGGGAGACGGATCGGTACCGCGCGACCCCCTGCACGTCGCCGACGCCGCCCGGGCCTTCGAGGCGGCGGGCGAGCGCCCCGCCGCCCTGCGCGGCCTTCGCCCGGTGGTCGGATCGGGGCGGCCGGTACGCCTGGACGCGCTGTTCTCCCGCGTCTCCCGGACGGTCGCGGAGGTCACCGGGCGACCACCCGTGCCCGTGGTCCGGGTTCCGCCTCCGGAGGGCGCCTCCGCCGCCGACGCGACCCACACCCCGGCCGACCCCGGCCCGTTCGCCGGGGCCAGCGGCTGGTCCCCCCGGATCGGGCTGACGGAGGGGCTCCGGGACACCGTCCTGGGACTGTGGCCGGAGTCCGCCCCCGCCTGACCCCCGGCGGGACCGCCGTGGGTCAGACCAGGGTGTCGGCCCCGTCGTCGCTCTCGGAGCGCTCGGCGGGGCCGCCGTCCTCCCGCGCGCGCCGGGGCCTCGGCTCCCGGAACAGCAGCCGGACCACCACACCCACCATGAGCACGCCCAGCAGGAGCATGCCCAGGGCGCCGGGCAGGCGCAAGGCGTCGGGCAGGTACAACGGGAGGTGCCACGACCGCTCCGTCACCCCCACCGCCAACGCCACCAGCGACATCGCCCCCTGGTAGAGGGGCAGCCAGAAGGTGAGGCCCAGGACCGTCATCAGGGCGCCCGCCCCCGAGGACATGGTGTCGAGGTTCTGGCCGACCCTGGCGAACAGGGCCCACTCCTCGTCCTTCTCCTCGGCCCCCGGGGCGTCGTCGGCCCCGGTCTCGGCGCCCGTCCCCGCCGAGGCGTCCCAGCCCCAGCGCAGGGTGTTGAGCAGCTCGGGACCCCGGGCCTCCAGCCGCCGGTAGGCGACACGGCCCAGACCCCAGCCGAGCAGGACGCCCTCCAGGACGCCCACGGCCACACCCGACCACATCAGGCCCGGCTGCTCCAGGAAGAAACCGACCGCGGTGATGGCGGCGGGCGGCGCCGCCGTCAGCAGCATCACCGGGAACATCACGTTGAACTGGCCGACCACGTCGCCCGAGTCCAGCGGGTTTCCCCCGTGCCGGTGCGGCTCGGGGCCGGGCGCCGGCCAGGCCACCGCGAACAGCACGCTGAACCCGGCACCGCCGCCGATCAGGGCCGGCATGATCGCGAGCACCCACGGCCACGCCCAGTCCTGCCCGGTGAACAGGACACCGCCGACCGACACCAGGGCGGCGATCGGCACGAACACCAGCAACCACGCGATCTGCCGACCGCGCACGTCGTGCCGCTCGGCGTTGGGCGTGAGGATGGTCTGCCAGAGCGCGGTGCCGTCCAGGGCGTACATGTTGAGCGACATCAGCGCGGCCAGGGCCATGGTGATGAGCCCGGCCAGCGGGATCATGAACGTGAGCCCGACCAGCAGTCCGAGGGCGCAGATCAGCACGCCCGTCCACAGGGCGGTGCGCAGTTCCAGGGCGCGCCTCGGGTCCTGACCCCAGGTACGCAGCTCCCGGCCGACCACCGCGGCGACCGGGCCGGAGGGCAGGAAGCGCTGGACCAGCCCGGTCAGCCCGCGGCCGTGGCGGGCGGGGGTGGTGGTCGGGCTGGTCACCCGCTTGCGGATGAGCGCCGTCCAGACCGCCAGGAGACCGGCGGACACGACGACCAGCGCCGCCAGCGCGCCCAGGGACGACAGCGCGTCGCCCCGGCCCGCGGCCGACACCGCGAACACGCCCCAGCCCGAGGGCACCGCGAGCAGCACGGTGTCGTAGGGGGCGGGCACGCCCTGGTTCCAGAGCAGGTCGAACACGTCGGTGTACTGCGACACCGCCTGGTAGAGCATGTAGATCGAGAAGCCCGCCGCGAGCACGGCGGCGTTCTGGATCGCGGTGACCTCCACCCCGATCCGGGTGCGCAGCGCCGCCCCGGACAGTGCCGTGACCACCCGGGAGGCCAGGACGAAGAACACCACCTGGACCGGGATCGCGACCAGGGCCACCAGCGCGGCGAGCACGCCGAACCGGATGGCCAGGGTGAACAGCGACAGGGACGCCACCAGCGTGACCGGAACCGTGACGCCCACGAACGACGACGCCAGCAGGCCCAGGGTGACCTTGCGCAGCGGCACCGGCTCCAGGGCGAAGTACTCCGGGCGCAGCGACTGGTCGCCGCCGCCCACTCCGGCGGGCCCCATCACCCAGCCGACGAACCAGACCGCCATCAGGGCGGAGAGCAGGCCGGTGACCGCGGGCAGGGGCGCCAGGACCGAGACGAGCACGGTGAGGATCGCCATGACCAGGCCGATGACGCCGCCGACCGTGCGGCGGGTACCGGACCCGTGCCGCAGGATCGACAGCTTCATCTGGATCATCACGCCAACCACGCGAACCCCCTGACCGGGTCGGGAGCGCCCACCAGCTCGACGAAGGCCTCCTCCAGCCCCGGGTGGTCTCCGCGCACCTTCTCCAGCGGCCCCTCGGCCAGGACCCGGCCGCGCGCGATGACGCCGACGTGGTCGCAGATCTGCTCGACCAGGGCCATGACGTGGCTGGAGACGATGACCGAGCCGCCGCCGTCCGTGAAGGAGCGCAGGATGCCCTTGATGACGCTCGCGGAGATCGGGTCGACGGCCTCGAACGGCTCGTCCAGCACCAGCAGGCGCGGGGCGTGCACGAGGGCGCCCGCCAGGCCGATCTTCTTCCGCATCCCCGCGGAGTACTCGATGATGAGGGTGTTCTCGGCCTCGGCCAGGCCCAGGCCGTTGAGCAGGTCGTCCACCCGTTCGCCGACCTCGCGCTCGGACAGCCCGCGCAGGCGGCCCAGGTAGCTCAGCATCTCGCGGCCGGTGAGGCGCTCGGGCATGGCCATGCCGTCGGGCAGGACGCCGATCATCGACTTGGCCCGGATCGGGTCCGACCACACGTCGGCCCCGAAGACCCGGGCGCCGCCGCTGTCGGGGCGCAGCAGCCCGACGGCCATGGTCAGCGAAGTGGTCTTGCCCGCGCCGTTCGGGCCGACGAGTCCGTAGAAGGACCCGCTCGGCACGGAGAGACTCACATTGTCGACCGCCTGTTTATCTCCGAACCTCTTATTGAGTTCGTACAACTCGAAGGCCGGTTGTTCGCTGGCCATTTCCCACCCTCTACTGATCGTGCTCTCTGCTTTCTCCGTGAATCTACGCGACAACCACCACGATCATGTCATACGTGATTGACGTATCCCGTTCGACCGCGTTCCGTTGTGTTACGATCGACCAGGGCCTCTATTTCCTTGACGATTTCATTGGGCCCGGGCAGCGCCCGGACCTCGTCCCGCAGGAACGCGGACTTCTCCGCGAAGGCGGGCTCGTCCAGCAGGCGCCGCACCCCGTCCCGAACTGTCTCCGGGGTCGCCTCGGCGATGGGAATCCCCAGGCCGGAGCCGCCTTCGGAAAGCATCCTGGCCTTGGCCGGAGAATCGAACTGCTGGGCTATCACCAACTGCGGAACCCCCGCCGCCAGCGGAGTATTAGTCGAACCGAAACCCCCGTGGTGGACGACGGCGGAGCATGTCGGAATCAACGCGTGCAAAGGAACGAAGGATTCCACCCGCACATTCGACGGCAGTTCGCCGAGCCCGGACTGTTCGGATTCCGGCACGGTCGCGACGATCTCGGCGTCCAGTCCGGAAAGGGATCGCAGCAGGTCACCGATGGAGACCGAGTACCCGTAATCCCGACCCATCGCGCTGAGACCGAGGGTCAGGCAGACCCGGCGGCGCTCCGGCCGCTCCCACAACCACCGCGGCACCACCGAGCGCCCGTTGTAGGGCACGTAGCGCATCCGCAGGTAGTCGACGTCGGTGTCGGTCGCCATGGAGGGCGGGAACTGGTCCACCGTGAACCGCCCCCGGGTGAGGTCCTCGGAGAACCCGACACCGTAACGGGCGCCCAGACCGGTCAGCCAGTCGGCGAGCGCGTCCGGCCCCGCCGCACCGCCCCGTTCCGCCCGCGCCCGGAGATAGTGCTGACGCAGCCGGGCGAAGTAGTCCACCCCCCACAGCATCCGACCCTGGAGCGCGCCGACGGCCTCCCCCGCGATCGCGCCCGCGAACGTGCGGGGCTCCCACAGCACCAGGTCCGGCCGCCAGTCGCGGCAGAACCCCACCAGGTCGTCCACCAGGGCCTCGTTCACCGGACGGAACATCCAGGGGACGATGTTGTCGAACCCGGCCTGGAGCCGGTCCGGGTCCAGCTCGGCCACGGGCGTGTCGCCCTGGTCGAAGGGCGGGAACTGGTCCTCGCGGATGTCGTCCCGGAGCCGTTTGCTGCGACGGACCAGCTTCCACAGGAAGTGGTCCCGCCCGACCGGCACCGAGGTGAGCCCGGCGGCGGTCACGTGGTCGGACAGCTCCGGGTGCGCCGCCACACGGACGTCGTGCCCGGCCGTGCGCAGCGCCCAGGCCAGCGGCACCATCGACTCGAACATGCTCCGCTCGGCGAGCACCGTGAACAGGACTCTCATCGGGACCCCCCGTGCCCGGCCGCGACGAAGTCCCGGACCAGCCGCGCGACCGTGCGCACGTCGTCGTCGGACAGGCCCGGGTGCAGCGGCAGGCAGAGCGTCGAGGCCGCGGCCCGCTCGGCCGCCGGGAAGTCCCCGCCCGCCCCGTACAGTTCCACCCCGTGCAGGGGCGCGTACCGGAACGTCGTGTACACGTCGTTCTCCAACAGGTACTTGGCCAAGCCGTCCCGGTTCCGGGTCTGCACCCAGTAGAAGTAGTGCGAGGACTCGTGCCCCGGCTCGGGGGCGGGCGGCAGGCGCAGCCCCTCGACCCCGGCCAGTTCCCGGTCGTAGAGCGCGACGACCTCCGCCCGCCGACGGATCAGTTCGGGCAGGCGGCGCAGCTGGACCAACCCGATGGCGGCGGTGAGGTCGTTGCCGACGTAGCGGCGCCCCACCTCCTCCACCTGCGGTTCCCACCAGCGGTCCGCGTGCCGCGCGTGGCCCAGACCCGAGGGGTGGGCCAACCCGTGGTAGGCCAGGCGGCGGATGCGCGCCGCCCGATCGGGGTCGCGGGCGTGGACCATCCCCCCGTCCCCGGTGACCATCACCTTCATCGCGTCGAAGCTCCACATCGCGAGGTCCCCGAAGGAGCCGGCCCGGCGGCCGTCCACGGAGGAGGCGACCGAGCAGGCCGCGTCCTCCAGCAGCGCCACACCCCGGTCCCGGCACAGGTCGGCGATCTCGCGGATCTCGCCCGGATGCCCGCCGTAGTGCAGGACGACCACGGCCCGGGTCGCCTCCCCCAGCGCCTTGCCGACGTCGGCGGCCGTGGGGTTGAGGGTGTACGGGTCCACGTCGCAAAAGACCGGCCTGGCGCCGGTCGCCATCACGGCGTTGGCGGCCGCCACGAAGCTGAGCGTGGGCAGGACGACCTCGTCGCCCGGTCCCAGGTCGAGCGACTCCAGAGCGAGGAACAGTCCGGCGGTCCCCGAGTTGAGGAAGACCGTGTTGGCCGGATCGACCCCCACGTACTCGGCGAAGGCCGCCTCCAGGGCCCGGGTCCGGGGACCGAGGCCCAGCCACCGGTCGTCGACGACCTCTCTGACCGCCGCGATCTCCTCGTCGCCGACCTGCGGCTGGAAGAGGTGGATCATGCTCGGCTCCTTCCTTGGGTGATCAGCGGGGCAGGGTTCCGACGAGCAGCCCGCGGCCGTTCGGCGGACCCTCCAGGTGCCGCACCTCCAGCCCGGCGCGCCGGAACGCGGCGAAGTGCTCCTCCTTGCTGTACAGGTGCATCTCCTCCACCTCGGTGAACTCGCGGATACCCGAGGGCTCGGCGATCGTGTAGCGCAGCTCCAGCCGGATGGTGTGCCCATCCCGCCGAATGGACGACAGGCGGCTGATCACCCGCTCCGGCTCCTCCGCCAGGGCCCCCGCGACCGGGATGTCGACGGCGTTCTCCAGGAACCACCAGGGCTCGGCCACGAACACCCCGCCGGGGGCCAGGTGTGCCACCACGTTGGAGAGGAGGGCCTCCAGCTCCTTGAGGGAACGGGAGTACCCGAGCACGAAGCACAGGCAGGTGATGGCGTCGTAGGTCCGCCCCAGGGCGAAGTCGAACATGTCGCCCGCGTGGATCACGGCGTCCGGGGACTTCGCCATGGCGCGGGCCCGCATCGGCTCCGACAGCTCCAGGCCCTCGACGTCGTCGAACTCCCCGCGCAGGCCGACGATGTGGGTGCCGGTGCCGCAGGCGACGTCGAGCACGGACCGGGCCGACGGGTTGAAGCGGCGGATGACCTCGGTGATCTGGTCGGCCTCGGAGACGCGGCCGCGTCCCCGGGCGCGCTGGAGGACGTCGTACACCTCGGCGTGGTCGCCGCTGTACTCGGTCCGGCCCGGCTCGGTCGTTCCGGAGACGGGGGTGGTGGGGGCGGAGGTGGGGGGCTGGGTCACGGTCATGAGCGGTCCTTCACGAATTCGGTGATCGAGGAGATGACGTAGTCGAGCATCACGTCGGACAGACCCGGGTAGACGCCCACCCACAGGGTCTGCATGGTGATGACGTCGCTGTTCTCCAGCCCGCCGACCACGCGGTACCGCTGGTCGGCGTAGGCCGGGTGGCGGGTGAGGTTGCCCGCGAAGAGCTGCCGTGTGCCGATCCCGCGCGCCTCCAGGTGGGCGACGAACTCGGGACGCCCGAAGGGCGCGTCGGTGTCGACGGTGATGGCGAACCCGAACCAGCTGGGGTCACTGCCGGGGGTGGCCTCGGGGAGGATCAGGTGCGGGACCCCGTCCAGGCCCTCGCGCAGCCGGCGCCAGGCCGCGCGGCGGGCCGCACAGAAGTCGTCGATCTTGCGCAGCTGGGACAGGCCCAGCGCCGCCTGGAGGTCGGTGGCCTTCAGGTTGTAGCCCACGTGGGAGAAGATGTACTTGTGGTCGTAGCCCTGCGGGAGCGTCCCGAGCTGGTACTGGAAGCGCTTGAGGCAGCGGTTGTTCTCCCCCGGCTCGCACCAGCAGTCGCGGCCCCAGTCGCGCAGCGACTCCACGACACGGGCCAGGCGCAGGTTCGAGGTCAGCACGCAGCCGCCCTCGCCCATGGCCAGGTGGTGCGCGGGGTAGAAGCTGACCGTGCTCAGGTCGCCGAAGGTCCCGGTCAGCCGCCCCTCGTAGGTGGAGCCCACCGCGTCGCAGTTGTCCTCCACCAGGTAGAGGCCGTGCTCCTGTGCGAGCTCCGCGATCTCCCGGGCGGGGAACGGGTTGCCCAGGGTGTGGGCCATCATGACAGCCCTGGTGCGGGGTCCGATCGCGGCGCGCACCCGCTCGGCGGTCGTGTTGTAGGTGGCCAGGTCGACGTCCACGAAGACCGGCACGAGCCCGTTCTGGATGATCGGGTTCAGCGTCGTGGGGAACCCCGTGGCGACCGTGATGACCTCGTCACCGGGGCGCAGGGGCTCCTCCAGGGTGTGCGACGTCAGAGCGGTGATCGCCAAGAGGTTGGCGGAGGACCCCGAGTTGGTCAGGTGGGCCTTGCGCCGGTCACTGTGCTTGGCGAAACGCGACTCGAACCTGCGGGTCAGGGCGCCGCCCGCGATCCTCAGGTCGAGCGCGGCCGCCACCAGCGCGGCCCGGTCCTCCTCGTCGAGGACGGCCCCGGAGGGCCAGATCTCCGTCTCGCCCGGGACGAACTCGCCTCGGGGGGCCTGCTCCCGGTGGTAGGCCCTGACGTCCTCGATGATCCGTTCCCTCAGGTCGCTCATGCTCCCCTGCCCGCCTCTCTGGTCTGTACGTGTGTGCTCGCCCTCTCCCCGTACGCTCCGCGGGGCCGGTGGTCCCGGCCCCGCGGAGGCCCGTCCTCGGGTCCGCCGGTCCTCATCCGCTGATCAGCCCGACACTGGAGACGAACCTGTCCAGCACCCGGCGGTAGTAGTCGGGGGAGAACCCCATGTCCTCCACCTCGGGCACCAGCGCGCGGAGCCGGTCCACGTTCACCTGGTGGCACGAGCCGCCGTCCGCGTACTCCCGCACGACGGACAGCCCCAGACGGTCCTGGAGGTGGTCGACGATCCGGTCGACCGGGACCGACTCCCCCGAGGCGACGTTGACCGTCGTCCCCGTCAACCCCTGGGCCAGCAGGCGGTCGATGACGCGCACCACGTCGTCGACGTCCACCAGGTCCCTGGAGGCACTGCGCTGGACGGTGACCGACCCGCGGCCCATCTGGTCGACGAGGGAGGGCACCAGCTGGTGCGCGGGCTGGCCCGGACCCACCAGGTGGCTCAGGCGCAGGATGAGGTGCGCCGCCCCCGAGGAGCGCAACCGCTCCTCCAGTGCGAGTTTGTGCGTGCCGTACGGGCTACAGGGGGTGACGTCGTCGTCCTCCCGGGCGGGCCCCCGGACCCGGCCGTACATGCCGCTCGACGCGGTGGAGAAGAACAGGAGATGCCTGCCCTCCGCCGCGCACCGGGCGGCGACCGAGTCCAGGAGGTCCCGCTCCCGGGTGAAGTCCGCCTCCGAAACCCCGCTCGCCCAGGAGACCCCCGCGGCCAGCACCACCACGGCGTCCGGGTGGAGGTGACTGATCGGCCGAAGGCTCCGAGCGAGGAAGCCCCTTCCCACGATTTCCATCAGTTGAGTCCCGAAAGTGAGCCGGTTGCCAGTGGGTGGGAACGCGGACGCACCCTAGGCGGGGGCGCTCTCGGGGTCGTGGACGGTGAGGAAGAAGTCGCGGAACTCGGCCAGGGTCTCCCCCTGGAAGGTGCTCATCCCCTCCAGCACCGCGACGTCGTAGACCTCCTCCAGGGCGAGCAGGAGCTGGACGATCCCGAAGGAGTCCAGGTCCTCCATCCGCAGGTCGATGGAGATGTCCTCCCGGTCGGGGTAGAGCTCCCCGAGGATGCTCACGATGTTCTTCTCGACGTCTTCCTTGACGGCCACGGAGGCCCCCTTCGTTCGTTGGTGTGATGTGACTGCCGAGCGGGCCCCGAGGGGCTACCGCGCGTCGACGGACTTCTTCAGCGGCTCCCACCAGCCGCGGTTCTCCTCGTACCAGCGCACGGTGCGGTCGAGCCCCTCGCGGAAGCCCACCCTCGGTGCGTAGCCGAGCTCGTCCCGCAGGCGGGAGCTGTCCACCGAGTAGCGGCGGTCGTGCCCCTTGCGGTCCTCGACGTGGGTGACCGCCGACCAGTCGTTGCCGGTCAGCTCCAGCAGCAGCTCCGTGATCTGGAGGTTGCTGCACTCGTCCTCGCCGCCGATGTTGTAGGTCCGCCCCGGCTCCCCCCGCTCGGCGACCAGGGACAGGCCCAGGCAGTGGTCGTCGACGTGAATCCAGTTGCGGACGTTGCGGCCGTCCCCGTACAGCGGCACCTGGACCCCGTCGGAGAGGTTGGTGACGAAGAGCGGGATGAGCTTCTCCGGGAACTGGTACGGCCCGTAGGTGTTGGTCGCCCGGGCCACCACCACCGGAAGCCCGTGGGTCTGGTGGAAGGCGCGGGCCATGAGCTCCGCCGACGCCTTGGACGCCGAGTACGGGGAGTTGGGCAGCAGGGGGTCGGACTCCACGCTGGACCCGGTGGGGACGGAACCGTACACCTCGTCGGTGGACACCAGGACGAAGCGCTCGACCCCTGCCGCCACGGCGGCGTCCAGGAGGGTGTGGGTACCGACCACGTTGGTGGTGACGAAGTCGCCGCCGTCCGCGATCGAACGGTCGACGTGCGACTCCGCCGCGAAGTGGAGGACGTGCGTGACTCCCTCCATGGCCTCGCGGACGGTGTCCGCGTCCCGGATGTCCCCCCGGACGAAGGTCAGCTCCGGACGGTCGGCGACCGTGGCCAGGTTGTCGAGGTTGCCCGCGTAGGTGAGCGCGTCCAGAACGCGCACCGGCGCCCCCTCGAAGAAGGGATAGGCCCCGGTCAGGGCTCTGCGGACGAAGTTCGATCCGATGAACCCGGCGCCGCCGGTCACCAGGACTCGCATGGTCTCTCCTTAGATGCTCTGTCCGGCCAGCCCGGAGACGCTCATGACGTACTTGCCGTACTCGGAGTTGCGCATCCGGCTGCCGAGCTCGTAACACTGCTCGGCGGTGATCCACCCCTGTTCGAGGGCGATCTCCTCCAGGCAGGAGATGTGCAGGCGCTGCTTGGACTCCAGCGCCCGGACGTACTGGATCGCCTCGTTGAGCGACTCGGTGGTGCCCGCGTCGAGCCAGGAGCAGCCCCGGCCCAACACGATGAGGTCGACCTCCTTCTCCTCCAGGTAGATGCGGTTGACGTCGGTGACCTCCAGCTCGCCCCGCGCCGAGGGGCGGATGCGCTTGGCGGTGTCGACGACGTCGGCGTCGTAGAAGTACAGGCCGGTGACGGCGATGTCCGACTCCGGGTGCTCCGGCTTCTCCACGAGGGAGACCAGTCGGCCGTCGGCGTCGCGCTCGGCGACGGCGAAGCGCTCGGGGTCGGGCACCCGGTAGCCGAAGAGCGTGCAGCCCTTCTCGTTGTTCCTGGCCTCGGCCAGGGCGCTGGGCAGGAACGGGCCGTGGAAGATGTTGTCGCCCAGGATCAGGGCCACGGGGTCCCCCGCGATGAAGTCCTCGCCGACCAGGAAGGCGTCGGCGATGCCCCGGGGTTCGGGCTGCTCGGCGTAGGACAGCGAGATCCCCAGCCGCGACCCGTCGCCCAGCAGGGAGCGCATGGCGGGCAGCGCCTCGGGGGTCGAGATGACGAGGATCTCGGTGATGCCCGCCTGCATGAGCACGGACAACGGGTAGTAGATCATCGGCTTGTCGTAGACCGGCAGCAGCTGTTTCGACGTCGCCAGCGTCAGGGGGTGGAGCCTGCTCCCCCCGCCTCCGGCGAGAACAATTCCTTTCATTCGATCACCCAACCGTCCCTTCGGGGGACATAAAACAGCGTGCGCGCGGCACGCTGTTACGGAGAAGAGGAATCGGGGTCGGTCACGGGGAGCGAACATTGGACTACCGCCCGCCCGGCCAATTGCAAGGGCATTGAGCCCCCGTCCCACACATGTCTACAGTGAGGGAGCAAAGCAGACAATACCCCAGATAATGTCTCGCCAGCGGGACAGCCATAAAAACCCCGCACGGCACCGGAAATCAGGTGCCCCCGGCGGGCCCCGAAATCCCCCAAGGAGCGGATATGCGAATTCTCGTCGCCCTCTACGCGGAGAAAACGGCTTTCCACAGCATGGCCCCGCTGGCCTGGGCCCTGCGCAACGCGGGCCACGAGGTGCGGGTCGCCAGCCAGCCGGAACTCACCGACACCGTCACCGGGACCGGCCTGACCTCCGTCCCCGTCGGCCGCGACCACAGCCTCTGGCGCGTCCTCGGCATGTTCGGGGTGGCCCGCGGCAACCCCGTGGTGCCCCTGGACACGGCCGTGCTGCCCGAGGAGGAGGTCAGCTGGGAGTACCTGCGCGACGGCTACGACAAGCTCGTCCCCTGGTGGTTCTCGATCGTCAACGACCCGATGGTGGACGACCTGGTCGCCGCCTGCCGCGCGTGGCGCCCCGACCTCGTGCTGTGGGACCCCCGCACCTTCGCCGCCCCCGTCGCCGCCACCGCCGTCGGAGCGGTCCACGCCCGCCTGACCTGGGGAATCGATGTCTACGGCAAGGTCAGGCAGAGGTTCCTCAAGCGGTGGGACGAACAGCCCGAGGCCGAGCGCCGCGACCCGCTCGCCGCGTGGATCGCCGGGCACGCCGAGGCGCACGGCCTCGGGTTCGACGAGGTCATGACCCACGGGCACTTCACCATCGACCAGCTGCCCGCCCCGCTCCGGCTCCGCGCCGACCTCGACTACATGGGCATGCGCTACGTGCCCCACAACGGTCCCGCGGTGGTCCCGCCCTGGCTGTGGGAGCGCCCCCGGCGCCCCCGCGTCTGCCTGACCCTGGGCACCAGCGCCACCGGGCGCTCCTACGGCAGGTCCGTGGACGTCGAGGACCTGGTGCGCTCCCTCGCCGAACTGGACGCGGAGATCGTCGCCACCGTCTCCGACCAGGAGCGCGAACGGATCGGGACCGTACCCGACAACGTCCGCCTGGAGACCTTCGTCCCGCTCCAGGCCCTGCTCCCGACCTGCTCGGCGGTGGTGCACCACGCGGGCTTCGGTTCGGTCTTCACCGCGCTGGCGGAGGGGGTGCCCCAGGTGCTCGTCCCCCAGCAGTTCGACGCGCGGGCCATCGGCCCCCGCGTCGCCGCCCAGGGCGCGGGCGTCCACGTGCCCAGCGACGAGGCCGACGGACCCCGGGTGCGCGACGCCGTGGCCCGTGTCCTGGCCGACCCCTCGTACCGCGAACGGGCCGGCGCCCTGCGGCGGGAGGCCGCCGGGCTCCCCGGCCCCCACGAGATCGTTCCCCGGATCGAATCGGCCGTGCGCGCCCTGCGTGGCTCCACGACGAACCCCGCGACCGGACCCGTTTTCCGGTGAACCCTTGACCGGACATTCCACGGCGCATAATTTCCCTGTTCGGGGGCCCCACAACCGAAGGGACACCCCCGGAGACCGGGCGACCGGAAACAGGAACCCCCCGAAAGAAAGCTGCTGAGAAATGGCCGACACCACGTCCTGCCGAATCTGTGAAGGAACCGTAGAGGAGTTCTTCGACTTCGGCCGACAGCCACTGTCGAACGCCTTTGTCAAGCCAGGAGAGGAGAAGGACGAGTTCTTCTTCCGCCTCGCCGTCGGCCTCTGCTCCGACTGCCGCATGGTCCAGCTGGTGGAGGAGGTCCCCCGCGAACGCATGTTCAACGAGGACTACCCCTACCTCTCCTCCGGCTCGGTCCTCATGAAGGCCCACTGGGAGGCGGTCGCCCAGCGCTTCGTCGACCGGGAGGACAACCGGGACGACCCCTTCGTGGTCGAGCTGGGCTGCAACGACGGCGTGATGCTGGAGACTGTCGCCAAGGCGGGCGTGCGCCACCTCGGGGTGGAACCCTCCGGCGGGGTCGCCGACCTCGCGGCGGGCAAGGGCGTGCTGGTGCGCAAGGACTTCTTCGAGGAGGACGTGGCCGCGTCGGTCCGCGCCGAGCACGGCCCCGCCGACGTGGTCTTCGCCGCCAACACCCTCTGCCACATCCCCTACATGGGCTCCATCCTGCGCGGCGTCCGCGACCTGCTCGCCCCCAAGGGCGTCTTCGTCTTCGAGGACCCCTACCTCGGCGACATCATGGCCAAGACCTCCTTCGACCAGATCTACGACGAGCACTTCTACTTCTTCGGCGCCCACTCGGTCCGGGCCATGGCCGCCCTGCACGGCCTGGAGCTGGTCGACGTCGAGCGCCTCCCGGTGCACGGCGGAGAGGTCCGGTACACGCTGGCCCTGGCCGGGGCCCTCACCCCCTCGGCGGCCGTCGCCGCTCTGCTGGCCGAGGAGGTGGAGGCCGGGCTCACCGACCTGGAGACCCTGCGCGGGTTCGGCGCCCGGGTCCAGCGGATCAGCGACGACCTGACCGCGCTCCTGACCGACCTGCGCGACCAGGGCAGGCGGGTGGTCGCCTACGGCGCCACCGCCAAGAGCGCCACCATCCTCAACTACAGCGGCATCGGCCCCGACCTCGTGGAGGCGGTCGTGGACACCACCCCCGCCAAGCAGGGCCGTCTCACCCCCGGCTCGCACATCCCGGTCGTCCCCGCCGAACGGTTCCAGGACCCCTACCCCGACTACGCGCTGCTCTTCGCCTGGAACCACGCGGAGGAGATCCGCGGCAAGGAGGAGGGGTTCCGCGCCTCGGGCGGCAGGTGGATCACCTACGTGCCCGAGGTGCGGGTGACCTCCGACTGAACCGTCAGGACAGGCACCACTCCAGGACCGCGACGGCGCTGTTGAACTTGTTCTGGGCCTGCTCGAAGGCGATGCTCGAAGGTCCGTCGAGGACACGGGCGGTCACCTCGTCCCCCCGGTGGGCGGGCAGGTCGTGCAGGAACAGCGCCTCGGGCCACCGGTCCATCAGAGCCGAGTCGACCGTGAACGGGACGAACAGGTCCCGCCAGGTCGGGTCGGCCTTGGTCGTTCCGGTGGTCTGCCAGCGGGTGGTGTAGACGGCGTCCACGTGCCCCGGGAGCTCCTCCATGTCGTGGCGCTCCACGACGGTGGACCCGTGGCGCTCCGCCAGGGCCAGGGACTCGGCCAGCACCACCGGGTCCAGGCCGTGGCCGGGCGGGGTGCGCAGCTCCAGCCGCACGCCCCGGAACAGCGGCAGAGCGCGGGCCAGGGCGACCGCGGTGTTGTTGCCCTCGCCCGCGTAGAGCAGGCTGAGCCCCTCCAACCCCCCGAAACGCGACAGCAGGGTGGTGAGGTCCGCGAGGGCCTGGGTGGGGTGCTCGTCGCTGTTCATCGCGTTGACCACCGCCATGCGCGGCTGGTCCGCGAGCGCCCGCAGCTCGTGGAAGGGGCCCACGGTACGCGCCACCAGCCCGTCGAGCATCCCGGAGAGCACCCGGGCGGTGTCCTCCACGGTCTCCCCGGTGTTGAGCTGGAGGTCGGCGGGGCCGTAGGAGACGACCTGCGCCCCCAGACGCATCGCCGCCGTGGTGAAGGACGTCCGGGTACGGGTGGAGGTCGCCCTGAAGTAGACGCCCACGATCCGGTCGGACAGGGGCCTGCCGCAGACACCGGGGTCTCGGGACACGCTCACACCACGGCGGGCGATCGCCTCGATCTCGGACACGGAGAGGTCGTTCAGGGACAGCAGGTGGCGGATCTCGGGCACGGGGGGCTCCAGGGTCGTGACG
This sequence comes from Nocardiopsis sp. NPDC006938, assembly GCF_042869555.1. NCBI lineage: Bacteria > Bacillati > Actinomycetota > Actinomycetes > Streptosporangiales > Nocardiopsidaceae > Nocardiopsis > Nocardiopsis sp. NPDC006938. The sequence goes on from NZ_JBIAGA010000013.1 coordinate 66,636, forward strand.
GGGCCGGGGACCGCCCCGGCCGGGATCGGCGCCGGGGGCGGTGCCCCCGGCGGGCGGTCCGGCGCCGTCGTGCGCGGCGCCGGACCGGTTGCGGGATCAGGGAGCGGCGATGGCGCCGTCCTCGGCGGCGGTACCGCCGAGCACCCGCTCCAGGGTGTCGGCGAGGGCCTCGGCGTGCGGGGGCCGCAGGACGCCCAGGTGGTCTCCGGGAACCCGGAGGACCCGGAGGTCTCCGGTCACCCGCTCGCGCCAGTGCCGCAGGTAGGCGGCGTAGTCCTGGCCCTCGATCGCCACGTGGCGCTCCTCGGCCAGTTCGTCGCCCACCAGCAGGTCCAGGTCGCCGTCGAAGGCGGTGAACCGGTAGTCCATGCGCGCCCGCAGGAGGCCGCGCCAGGCGGACAGCCGGGGCAGCCACTCCGGCCCCGCGTCCCGGTCCGTGACGGCGTGGCCGCCGTCGTCCTCCACCACCTCCCGCAGGATCGCGCCGAGTTCGGCGCGCAGGGAGTCTGCGTCCGGGGCACCCGTATCCGGGGCGTCCCGCTCCGGTCGAGGAGTCGAGACGTCGAGAAGTCGACAGATCTCCTCGCCGCGTGTGAGCAGCTCCAGCTCACGGGGCATCGAGAGGTAGCCCTCGTCGGAGACGCCCACCGGGTCGAGCAGGAGGAGACGTACCTCCTCGCCCTCGTCCCGCAGGGCGCGGGCCATCTCCCAGGCGATCGCCCCGCCGCCGCACCACCCCAGCAGCAGGTGCGGCCCCTCGGGACGCTCGGCCCGCATCGCCGCCAGGTAGCGGGCCGCGATCTCCGGCACGGACTCGCCGGAGGACCACTCGAAGGCGACCAGCTCGCGCCGCCCGGACAGTTCCTCGGCCAGGTGGCGGTACCAGTGCGCGCTGCCACCGCCGGGGTGGACGCAGTACAGCGGGGCGCCGGGTCCCTCGCCACCGAACCGGACCAGCGGGGACCGCTCGCGCGCCCCCCTGGACTCCGCGACGATGCGGGCGATGGTGCGGTGCTCCACGAAGTCCCGCAGCCCCAGGCCGACCCCGGTGCGCTCGCGCATGGCGGCGATGACCCGCATCATCAGCAGCGAATGGCCGCCCAGCTCGAAGAAGTCGTCGTCGGCGGACACCCGGTCGACCTCCAGGACCCGCTCCCACTCCCGCGCCAGCGCCTCCTCCAGCCGCCCTCGGGGGGCGACGAAGCGGTCGGACGCGGAGGCGGAGGCGGTGCCGGGGGCGGGCAGCGCCGCGCGGTCCACCTTGCCGTTGAGCGTGGTGGGGAACGCGGCCAGGTGCGTGAACAGGGACGGGACCATGTACTCCGGGAGCGTGCGGGCCGCGTGGGCGCGCAGTTCGGCGGTGGTCGCCTCCCCGCCCTCGGGGACGAGGTAGGCGACCAGGCGGGGGCTGCCGTCCGGCCCCGGGACCGGGTGCACCACGGCCGAACGCACCCGGGGGTGCGCGGCCAGGACGGCCTCGATCTCGCCGGTCTCGATGCGAAAGCCCCGGATCTTGACCTGGTGGTCGTCGCGCCCGAGGATCTCCACCCTGCCATCGGGGTGGCGTCGGCCCAGGTCGCCGGTGAGGTAGAGGCGGCCGCCCCCGCCCCACGGGTCGGGCACGAACCGCTCGGCGGTCAGCCCCGGACGCCCGGCGTAACCGTGGGCCAGACCGGCCCCGGCCACGCACACCTGGCCCACCGCGCCGTCCGGGACGGGGGAGAGGTCGCCGGACAGGACCAGCACCTCGTCACCGTCCACCGGCTCCCAGTCGAGTGGCTCGCCCGCCCGGCCGTGCCGGGTGACGGCCGACCACACGGTGCTCTCGGTGGGCCCGTACAGGTCCCACAGCTCCCCGGTGCGCCCGCCGATCGCGGCGGCCAGGGCCGGGTCGAGGCGTTCGCCGCCGCAGAGGGCCCGCAGGCCCTCGGGCAGCGGCTCCCCCGAGTCGACCAGGGTCCGCCACTGGGTGGGGGTGGCCTGGAGGACGGTGGCCCGCCCGGCCGTGAGCAGTGCGGACAGCGCCCCCGGGTCGGCGGCCTGCTCCTCGTCGGCGAGCAGGACCCGGCCACCGTGGACCAGCGGCCCGAAGAGCTCCAGCGCGGCGATGTCGAAGGACGGGGTGGTGACCGCCGCGAGGACGTCGTCCGGGCCGAGCCCGGGCCTGCGGCCCATCGCCCGCACCAGGGCCTCCAGCGACCCGTGCCCGACCACGACGCCCTTGGGCCGCCCCGTGGAACCGGAGGTGTGGATGACGTAGGCGACGTCGTCGGCGCCGACCCGCACCGGCGCGCCGCCGGGGCGGTCGCCCACCTCCTCGGGAAGGACCACCGCCCGGGACAGCGAACGGAACCGTTCGGCCAGCTCGGGAGCGGTGATGACGGCACGGGCGCCGGTGTCCTCCAGAATCCAGGAGATCCGGCCGTCCGGGTGCGCGGCGTCCAGCGGCGCGTAGCCCGCCCCCGCCGCCATGACCCCCAGCAGGGCGGCCACGAGCTCGGCGTCTCGGGGCAGGCACACCGCGACCAGGTCGCCCCGGCCCACCCCCAGCTCCCCGAGGTGGCGGGCCCACGCGAGGGCACGGCCCCACAGGGTCCCGTAGTCGGTGTCGCCGCCGACCGACGTGACCGCGACGGCGCCGGGGCGGCTCGCGGCCAGCGCGGCGACGGACTCCACCACGGACCGCGCGGCCGCCGCGCTCCGGGCTCCGCGCGCGGGCGCGGGCACCGGGCAGACGGCCGGGCCCCGCGGGTCGGCCACCACGGACTCCAGGGCCGATCGGTACAGGGCCGCCAGCTGCCGGAGCCGGTCGGGGGACACCCGCGCGGAGCGGGCGGTCAGCACGAGCGCGCCGGGCTCGGTGGTGACGTTGAGCGCGAACTCGTTGGGGCTGGCGTCGTGACCGGCGGCCGTGTCCACCGTCTCGCGGTCCAGGACGTGGAAGTCCAGGTAGTTGAAGACCACGTCCAACAGGCGCTCGGAGCCGCCGTGCTCGCGCTGGATGAGCGGGAGCGGGTAGCGGCGGTGCGGCCAGACCGCGACCTCCTCGGCGAACACGTCGGAGACCGCCGTGAGCCAGTCCGCCCCGGGCTCGAACGACACCAGGGGCACGGTGTTCAGGTACATGCCGCGCACGGTGTCACCGCCCTCGACCTCCGGTCGGCCGTTGCAGACCAGCCCGGTCAGGAAGGGGCCCTCACCGTGCACGGCCCGCCACACGGACAGGTGCGCGGCGAGCAGCACGCTCTTCAGGGACGCCCTGGCCGACAGCGCGACCTCGCGCAGGCCCTCCTCCAGGTCGGCGTAGGGGACGGTCACCTCGTCCTGGCGGGAGTCGTCGGGGTCCCCCCACAGCTCGGGCAGGTCGAGGCGCTCGGCGGCGCCCACCCTCCCCGCCCAGAACCCGCGTTGTCCGGGGTCGGCGGCGCTCAGCCGCTCCTCGGCGACGAAGTCCGCGAACCGGACCCCCGCCGCGACCGACCGGTCCGGGACGCCGCCGCCCCGGATCTCCCGGTAGCAGTCGAGCAGCTCGGTGAGGGTGGAGTTGTGGCTCCAACCGTCCAGGACCGCGTGGCACTCGGTCAGCGTGAGGTACCAGCGGGTGTCGCCGACGACGTGGGCGTGGAACCGGACCAGCGGTGGAACGGCCAGGTCGAAGGGGGTGGTCCGCTCGCGGTCGCCGAACGCGCGCACCAGGGGCACCCGCTCCGGTTCGTCGTGCCCCCGCAGGTCGGTCCAGCCCACGACCGCCTCGGCGCGCTCGTGCACCAGCTGGACCTGCTCGTCGAAGGAGGTGAGGTCGAACGAGGTGCGCAGGACCGGATGCCGGGCCACCACCGTCGCCGCCGCCTCCCGCAGCGCGTGCGGGTCGAAGCCGTCCTCGTCCCGCACCAGGTAGTCGGTCACGTTGTGGTACGGGTTCGCCTCGGAGTCGGCGACCATCTCGAACACCATGCCGGCCTGCGTCATGGACATCGGGTAGGCGTCGGCGGCCCCGAGCGGGACGCGGGCCCGGTCGTCCTCGGACAGCAGGGCGAACGGCGCGGTGCCCGTGACCTCCTCCCGCACGCCGCCGGAGCGGTGGGCGGCGGTCAGCTCCGCGACGCTCTGGTGCAGGAAGAGGTCGGGCACGGAGTAGTCGTGACCCGCCGCCGCGAGCGCCCCCGCGAGGCGCACCGCGCGGATGGAGTCGCCACCGAGCGCGAAGAAGTTGTCGTGGACCCCCACCTCCGGGACACCCAGGACCCGGGCCCAGACCTCGGCGACCGCCCGCTCCCCCGGAGTGCGCGGCGCCGCGTACTCCGTCTCCTGCGAGGCGCGGGAGAAGTCCGGGGAGGGCAGGGCCCGCTTGTCCACCTTGCCGTTGGCGGTCAGCGGCATGCGCTCCACCTCGACCACCACCGAAGGCACCATGTAGCCGGGCAGGACCCGGGCGGCGTGGGCCCGCACCGACGCGGACGTGGCCCCGCCCGGCTCCGGCTCGACGTACGCCGCCAGTCGGGGATCGCCGTCCCGGTCGTCGACCAGCACCACGGCCTCGGCGACACCGGGCGCGGAGGCCAGGCAGGCCCGGACCTCGCCCAGCTCGATCCGGAAGCCCCGGATCTTCACCTGGTCGTCGAAGCGTCCCAGGAACTCGATCTCGCCGTCGGCCAGCACCCGCGCCTTGTCGCCCGAGCGGTACATGCGCGCACCCGCCGGGCCGAAGGGGTCGGGCACGAACCGCTCGGCGGTGAGCGCCGGACGGTTCAGGTAACCGCGGGTCACCCCCGGCCCGCCCACGTGGATCTCGCCGGGCACCCCGACGGGCACGGGGTTCAGGGCCGGGTCGAGCACGTACAGGGCGAGGTCGTCCACCGGCGGTCCGACCGGGCTGCGCACCCCGTCCAGGTCACCCGGGGTCAGGGAGCGGTACGTGGTGTGGACGGTGGTCTCGGTGATCCCGTACATGTTGACCACGCGCACCCGGTCGCCGAACCGCCGCCACCAGGGGCGCAGCGACTCCACGTCCAGGGCCTCACCGGCCAGGACCACCGTGTGCAGGCGCAGCCGCGCCATCTCGGGGACGTCCCGTCCGGCCATCTCCACCAGGCCGCGGAAGGCCGTGGGGGTCTGGTTGAGCACGGTGACGCCCTCGTCGACCAGCAGGTCGAGCAGGTCGCGGGGGGAGCGTGTCACCTCCTGCGGGACCACGACGAGGCGGCCGCCGTGCAGCAGCGCGCCCCAGATCTCCCACACCGAGACGTCGAAGGCGAACGAGTGGAAGAGCGGCCACACGTCGCCCGCGTCGAAGCGGTACCGGTCGTCGGTCGAGGTCACGAGGCGGACCACGTTGCCGTGGGTGACCTCGACCCCCTTGGGGCGGCCCGTCGATCCGGAGGTGTAGATGACGTAGGCGCGGTCCCCCGGGTCGGAGTCCACCCTGGGCGCGGTCCGGGGCAGGGACGCGAGGACGCCCTCCTCGTGCGGGGAGTCCAGGACCACGACACGGGGATCGCCTCCGGCGGTGTCCAGGGAGTCGGCCAGCGCCTTCTCCGTGAGCACCACGCGCACCCCCGAGTCGCGCACCATGTAGGCGACGCGATCCGCCGGGTGCACCGGGTCCAGCGGCAGGTACCCGGCACCGGCCTTGAGCACTCCGAGCAGGGCGGGGACGAGATCCGCGCCACGGTTCAGGTGCACGCCGACCAGGTCCTCCCGCCCCACGCCCTCGCCGAGGAGGCGCCGGGCGATCCGGTTGGCCCGGCTGTCGAGCTCGGCGTAGGTGAGGTGGGCGCCGTTCGCGGTGAGGGCCACGGCGTCGGGCGTGAGGGCGGCACGGGCCGCGAAGCGCTCGTGCAGGACGGGCGCGTCCGGAGCCCACGCGCGCGGCCGGTGCAGCACGGCGTCCCGCTCGTCGTCGCCGAGCAGGCCGACCAGGCCCACCGGGGTCCCGGGGTCGGCCGCGACGTTCTCCAGGAACCGCACCAGGTGGGCGGCCATGCGCTCCACCGTGGCCGTGTCGAAGAGGGCGTGCGGGAACGTGACCGTGCCCGTGTACGACCCGTCCGTACCCCGCTCCAGGGCCCAGTTGAGGTCGAGCTTGGCGGCCGAGGACGGGACCGCGACCTCCTCGCCGACCAGTGGCCCGGACCGGAACCGGGCGGGCTCCCCGGTCCCCATCACGAACCCCACCTGGTAGAGGGGGTTGCGGGCCAGGTCGCGGTCGGTCACCAGCGCGGTGACGACCCGTTCGAAGGGCACCTCCTGGTGGTCGAAGGCGTCCAGGGCGGTGTCGCGGGTGCGCTCCAGCAGTCCCGCGAAGGACGGGTTGCCGGACAGGTCGGCGCGCAGCGCCAGCATGTTGATGAAGACGCCCACCACGGGTTCCAGCTCGGCGCGCGTGCGCCCCGCCACCGGGGTGCCCACGGCGAAGTCCGCCTGCCCGGAGTAGCGGCCCATCACCGCCTGGAGGGCGGCCAGATAGACCATGAACGGGGTCGCGCCGTGCTCGCGCCCGAGGGCGGCGAGGGTGTCGGCCAGGTCGGCGGGGACCTCGAAGCCGACCGTGGCGCCGTCGGGCTCCCACACCGCGGGACGGCCGCGGTCGGTGGGCAGTTCCAGGGCGGGGAGCCCCGCCAGGCGTTCGCGCCAGTGTTCGGTGCCCGCCCGCGCGCGCTCCTCGAAGGCCTCCGAACGCTGCCAGTGCGCGTAGTCCGCGTACTGGAGCGCCGGGGCGGGGGCGTCCGCGCCGCCGTCGGCGTAGCGCTCGGCGAGGTCCTCCACCAGCAGGCCCACCGACCAGCCGTCGACGGCGACGTGGTGCAGGACCAGCACCAGCAGGTGCTCCTCATCGCCCAACCGCACCAGGCGGGCGCGCCACACCGGGCCGGACTCCAGGTCGAAGGGCTGGCGGAGGTCGAGGCGGACGAGGTCGTCCGCGTAACGGCGGGCGCGCTCCGGCGGCAGGGCGCCCATGTCGTCGAAGGCCACGGGCACGCGGGAGGGCGGGTCGACGACCTGCGTCGGCCGGTTGTCGTCGTCGGTCCCGTAGCGGGTGCGCAGCACCTCGTGCCGCTCCGCGAGCCGGTTCAGCGACGCGGCCAGGCGCTCCCGGTCCAGCGGGCCCCGCAACCGCAGGACCACGGGCACCTGGTAGTCCACGCCCCCGGGGCGCAGGCGGTCCAGGACCCACATGCGCTCCTGGGAGAACGACAGCGGCAGGGAGCGGTCCCGGGGGACGGGCACGACCCCCTCCGGAGCGGACGCCCCGTTGCGGCGGGAGAGGCGGTCCAGCAGCAGCGCCGCCCCACGCCCGGGGTTCTCGGTTCTCGTGAGCATCGCGCAATCACCTAGGGCTCTCGTCGTCGGAGGGTTCGGAGTCGGCCAGCCGGATCAGGGCGGCCGCCTGGTCCGCGATCGTGGTGGCGTCGAAGAGGAGGCTCAGGGGGACCTCCAGTCCGGTGAGGTCGCGCAGGCGCACCATCACCCGGGTGGCGAGGATCGAGTGCCCGCCCAGCAGGAAGAAGTCGTCCAGCACGCCGCACGCGCGGCCCAGGACCTCCTCCCACACCTGCGCCACGGCGCGCTCGATCTCGTCCCGGGGCGCGACGTACGCGGTGTCGGGCACCAGCTCGGCGGGGTCGGGCACGGGCAGGGCCCTGCGGTCGACCTTCTTGCTCGGGGTCAGGGGCATCGCGTCGAGCACGGTCCACAGGCCGGGGACCATGTAGTCGGGCAGCCGGTCGGCCAGGTGGCGGCGGAGTTCGGCGACCGACGCGGGGGAGTCCCCGTGCACCACGTGGCCGACCAGTCGGCGTTCACCTCCCACGACGGGGGCGGTGACGGCCGCGGCCCGCACACCGGGGTGCGCGGCCAGGACCGCCTCGACCTCGCCGAGCTCGATCCGAAACCCCCGCACCTTGACCTGGGTGTCGATCCGGCCGAGGAACTCCACGACCCCGTCCGCGCGGTAGCGGGCCAGGTCTCCGGTCCGGTAGAGACGGCTCCCCGGCGGCCCGTACGGGTCGGGCACGAACCGCTCGGCGGTGGTCGCGGGGCGGCCCAGGTAGCCCCGGGCCAGCCGGTCGCCGCCCACGCAGAGCTCGCCGGGCACGCCCACGGGCGCGGGGCGCGCCAACGGGTCGAGCACGTACGTGCGGGTCCCCGGGATGGGCCTCCCCACGGGGAGCGCGGACTCCGGCCGGGCCCGCGTCTGGCCCTCCAACGCGTGGGTCATGCAGGTGACCGTGGCCTCGGTGGGCCCGTAGGTGGGCAGGAACCGGCCCGGCAGGTCCGCGTCCCGCCAGATCCGGGCGTCGTCGGCGGTGACCACGTCACTGCTCACCACGACCAGCCGCAGGTGGTCCAGGCGCGGGTCGCGTACGCCGACGTGCGTCATCATCTCCCGGTAGTAGGCGGGGGTGATCTCCATGTGGGTGACCCGGTGCCGTCCGAGGAAGCCGGGGAGTTCCTCCGGGGGAGTGAACCCCGGGGGGCTGACCACGACCGAGGCCCCCAGCAGCAGCGGCGCGGCGATCTGGTCCATGGACACGTCGAAGGTGAGCGCGGAGAGCAGCACCACCCGGTCGCCGGGGCGGATGTCGTAGGCGTCCGCGACCGTTCGGCAGTGGTGCGCGTACGCCCGGTGGTCGATCATCACCCCCTTGGGGCGGCCGGTGGAGCCCGAGGTGTAGATAGCGTAGGCAAGGCGGTCGGGGTCGGAGTGCCCGCGCACGGGGCGGGCGGGCGCGGGCACGCGGGGCGCGGAAACGGGGTCCGCGGAGTCGGGGCCGGTGGGTGCGGCGGTTCCGCCTTCGGCGGTCAGGCGCACCACGGGTACGTCCAGACCGGCCAGGCGGTGCGCGAGGGAGTCGTGCGCGACCACGGCGGCCGCACCGAGGTCGCCCAGCATGAACGCGGTGCGCTCGACCGGGTGGGCGGTGTCGAGCGGGACGTACACGCCCCCGGCCGCCAGCACCGCGAACAGCACCACCACGGCGTCGGGCGAGCGGTCGAGGTAGACGCCCACCGGGGCCTCGGGGGTCACGCCCTCGCGCACCAGCCGGTCGGCGAGCGCGTCGGAACGGGCGAGCAGCCCGCCGTAGGTGAGGCGTCCCCCGTCCCACTCCACGGCGACCCGCTCCGGAGTGCGTTCCGCCTGGGCGCGGAAGGCCTCGTGCACGGTCTCGGCCGGGGTGTGGGCGACCTCCCCGGACCACGGGCCGAGCGCGAGGTCCCGCTCCCTGGCGCCGAGCATGTCGAGCTCGGCCAGGCGCGCGCCCGGGTCGGCGGCCGCGCTGCGAGCCAGGCGGACGAACTGCCGCCCCAGCCCGAGCACGGTGGCCTCGTCGAAGAGCGCCGTGGCGTACTCGATCCGTACCCGGTAGCCACCCCCGGTTTCGGCGGACAGGCCCAGGGTGAGGTCGAACTTGGCGGTCACGCGGTCGGTGCGGACCCGGCGCACGGACAGGCCCGGGAGGTCGGGCGCGCCGTCCCAGGGCCGTTCGGTCAGCTCGAACATGATGTCGAAGAGCGGGTTCCGCGACTGGTCCCGCTCGGGCGCGAGCTCCTCGACGAGGCGCTCGAAGGCCAGCCCGGCGTGGTCGTAGGCGTCCAACGCCGTGCCGCGCACCCGGCGCAGGAGTTCTCCGAACGTCCCGCCGCCCGCCGACGCGCCGGTGTCCACCCGCAGCACGAGGGTGTTGACCAGCAACCCCACGAGGTCGTCGGTGCGGGAGTCGCCCCGTCCGGCCACCGGGGTGCCCACCGCCACGTCGTCCTCGCCCGTGTGGCGGGAGAGCAGCACCGTGAAGAGCGCCAGGTAGGTCATGAACGGGGTGGCCCCGTGGGACCGGCCGAGGGCGTCCACCGCCTCGGCGGTCTCCCGGGGCAGGACGAGCTCCACGGCCGCGCCCCCGGTGTCCCGCTGCCGGGGTCGCGGACGGTCGGTGACCAGCTCCGAGGGGCGCAGCCCCGCCAGCCGCTCCGTCCAGTACGCGAGGTCGTGCCGGGCGTCCCCGCCCCGGGCGCGGCGCACCTCCCGGACGGCGTGCGCGGCCGGATCGGTCGCCGGGGTCGGCAGGTCGGGGGCCCTCCCCTCCCTGCGGGCCGTGTAGGCGGCGGCCAGGTCGCGTGCCAGAACCTCCTCCGACCAGGCGTCGAAGGCGATGTGGTGCACGACCAGCACGAGCGCGTGGCGGTCCTCCGCCAGACGCAGCAGGCGCGGCCGCACCGGGGGCGCGGCGGCGAGGTCGAATCCGGTCGCGGCCAGCTCGGAGAGCTCCTCCGCGAGCGGGCGCCCGGTGTCGGCCACCGGCAGCCGGAACGGGGCCGGGGGTTCGACGACCTGGTGGGGGACTCCGTCGGCACCGGTGGGGTAGCGGGTGCGCAGCGCCGGATGGCGCTCCACCACGTCGCCCAGGGCCCGCTCCAGGGCGCGGACGTCGAGGCCGCCCCCGATCTCCAGCGCCCACGTGATGGTGTACTCGGCCGTCCCCGGGCGCAGGGTGTCCAGGAACCACATGCGCTCCTGGGCGGGGGAGAGCGGCACCGGGCCCTCCGCCACGGGTTCGGGGGCGTCGACGGCGGCGCCAGCGGTGTCGGCGGTGTCGGCGGGACCGTGACCGGCCCCCGCCGCCCCGGCCTCCTCCAGCGCGCGGGCGAGGGCGGCGACGGTGCGGGCCTCGAACAGGGCCCGCACCGGTACCCGCGCGCCCAGCTCGGCGCCGAGCGCCCCGGTGACCCGGGTGGCCAGCAGGGAGTGCCCGCCCAGATCGAAGAAGTCGTCCTCCGCGCCCACCGCGTCCCGCTCCAGGACCCGGCACCAGACCCGGGCGACCACCCGCTCCATCGGGGTGCGGGGCTCCCGGGACCCACCGTCCGGGGAGGCGCCGCCGGGGTCGGGCAGCGCGGCCCGGTCCACCTTCCCACTGGTGGTGACGGGCAGGGCCGTCATCGGCACGTACAGCGAGGGGCGCCAGGGCCCGGGCAGGCGGTCGGCGGCCAGCGCGCGCAGCGACGCCTCGTCCAGCCGCTCCCGCGACGGCACGGCGTAGGCCAGCAGGCGGGTCTGGCCGTCCGGGCCCGGGCGGGCGGTCACGGCCACCGCGGACACCCCGGGGTGCTCCCGCAGCACGGCCTCCACCTCCCCGGGCTCGACCCGCACGCCCCGGATCTTCACCTGGTCGTCGGCGCGGCCCAGGAACTCCAGCTCTCCGCTCGGGGCGTGGCGGACGACGTCGCCGGTCCGGTAGAGGCGTCCGCCGGGCGGGCCGTGGGGGTCGGGGACGAAGCGCTCGGCGGTCTGCGCCGGACGGCCGGCGTAACCGTGCGCGAGACCCTCGCCCGCGACGTACAGCTCTCCGGGGACGCCCGGCGCGACCGGCAGCCCGTCCGGTCCGAGGACCAGCACGGTCGTGTTGTCCAGGGGGCGGCCGATCGGGACGGTGCCCGCGCCGTCGCGGCCGTCGCGGCCGTCGTCGGAACGTTCGCGGACGTGGAAGGTGACGTCGATGGAGCACTCCGTGGGCCCGTACGTGTTCACCACCCGGGCACCGCCCGCGTCGGCCAGGCGGTCGGCCAGCCGGACGGGCAGTGGCTCCCCCGCGGAGAATACAAGCCGTAGGTCGTCGGCGCGGCCCAGGTCGGGTTCCTCCGCGAGCAGGCGCAGGAACGACGGGACCCCCTGGAGGAGGGTGATCCGTTCCCGCACCAGGAGCCCCGCGACCAGCGCCGGGTCCGCCTCCGCGCCGTGCTCGGCCAGGACGACGGTGCCTCCCGCGACGAGCGGCGCCATCACCTCCCAGGCCATGGCGTCGAAGGTGGCGGTGGTCTTCTGGAGGAAGCGGTCGCCGGGGCCGATCCCGAAACGGTCCACCGCCCACAGGACCCGGTTGCGGATACCCCGGTGCGGGACGACGACCCCCTTGGGCCGCCCCGTCGAACCGGACGTGTGGACCACGTACGCGGGGGCGTCGGGGTCGGTCGCGACCGGGGCCGCCGCCACGGGCGCGCACTCCTCGCGGTCCAGGAACAGCAGCGGCCCCCCGGGCAGCCCGTCGGCCGCGCCGGTCTCGGTGACGGTCAGGCGGGCACCGGCGTCCGCCGTGACGAACGCCAGCCGTTCGGCGGGGTGCTCGGGGTCCAGGGGCAGGTAGGCGGCGCCCGCCCGCAGAACGCCCAGCATCCCGGTCACGAGAGCGGGGCCCCGTCGCACGCACAGGCCCACCACGTCACCCGGCCGCACGCCCCGGCGCACCAGCGCGCGGGCCACACCGTTGGCGGCCCCGTCGACCTCGGCGTAGGTCAGCGGCGCGCCGACCCCTCTGACGGCGACCGCCCCGGGGGTGCGGGCCGCCTGTTCGGCGACCAGCTCGGGCACCCCGGCGTCCGGACGGGGTCGTACCGGCCCGGAGGCCAGGTCGACCAGGGCGGCGCGCTCTCCGGGCGCCATGACCTCCAGCCGTCCCACCGGGAGCGCGGGGTCCTCGGCGGCACCCTCCAGGAGGCGCACGTAGTGGTCGGCCAGGGTGCGGACCGTGGCCCTGTCGAACAACGCGGTGGCGTAGGACAGGTGCCCGCGCAGCGAACCGTCCGGGGCCGGGACCAGCTCCAGGGTGAGGTCGAACCGGGCGGACCGGGCGTCCACCTCCTCGGGGACGACCTCCAGGCCGGGCAGGGCGAAGCGCTCCGCCCCGGCGGGCTGGAAGGCGAACATGACCTGGAAGAGCGGTGTGCGGGCGAGGTCGCGCTCGGGGGCGACCGCCTCCACCAGCCGGTCGAACGGCACCCCGTCGCGGCCGTGGGCCAGCGCGGACTCCCGCGCGACCCGGTCCACCAGCTCGCCGAAGCCGGACGAGGCCGACACCGGCGTGCGCAGGACTGCGGTGTCGGCGAAGAACCCCACCACGTCCTCGCTGCCGGGGGCCGAGCGCCCCGACACCGGAACGCCGACGCACAGGTCGGTGCCCCCGGTACGGCGGTGGGTGAGCGCCAGCCACCCCGCGAGGTGCACCGCGAACGGGGTCGCGCCCCGGGCCGCGCCCAGGTCGGACAGGCGTCGGACCAGGTCGGCGGGGACGGTGAAGCGGTGGGAGGCGCCCGCGGTGTCGCGGACCGCGCTCCGGGGGCGGTCGGTGGGGAGTTCGACGACGGGGGCGCCGGAGAGGTGGTTCCGCCAGGCCTCGAGCTCCTCCTCGAACCGCGGTCCGGCCAGGCGATCGCGCTGCCAGCGCGCGTAATCGGAGTAGCGCACCTGCGGCGGAGCGGGCTCGCCCTCCCCGGCCGGGGCCGCGTAGGCCCGAGCCAGTTCGTCGGCGATCAGCCCGGTCGACCACCCGTCCGTGGCGATGTGGTGGATCACGAGCACGAGCACGTGGCGTTCGGGCTCGGTCCTGACCAACCGGACCCGCAGGACGGGTCCATGTTCGAGGTCGACGGGCCGGGACAGCTCCTCGTCCACGACCGTCCCGGGGTCGGCCCGCTCGGCCTCGACCACGAGGGGCGCGGGCGGGTCCACGACCGCGACCGGATCGCCCGCGTCGTCGGTGCGGTAGCGGGTGCGCAGCGCCTCGTGCCGTCGGACGAGCCGGGTGAGGGCGCGGTCCAGGGCGTCGGTGTCGAGCCGCCCGCGCAGCCGCAGCACCACCGGGACCAGGTACTCGGTCCGCCCCGGGTGCAGCTGGTCGAGGAACCACAGGCCGCGTTGGGCGGCCGAGAGCGGGGCCGGACCGTTCTCCGCCGAGCGCACCAGGGGCGCGGCCGACCGCCGCCCCGCGCGTGCGCGTTCGTCGAGCAACGCGGCCAGGGCGGCGACGGTGCGGGACGTCAGGACGTCTCCGGCCGTGACGGCGGTCCCGGTCGCCTCCGTCAGGCGACGGGCGACGCGGGCCGCGAGCAGGGAGTGGCCGCCGAGCGCGACGAAGTCGTCGTGGCGGCCGACCGCGTCCAGGCGCAGGGCGTCGCGCCACGCGTCGGCGGCCCGTTCCTCAGACGGTCCGCGCGGGGGTTCGGAGCCACGCGCCAGGGGCGAGGGCTCGGGCAGGGCGGAGCGGTCCACCTTCCCGTTGGCCAGGAGCGGGAGGGCGGGGCCGACCGTCCACAGGCTCGGGACGCAGGCCTCGGGCAGACGCCGGGCCAGGTGCGCCCGGACCCGACCCGGGTCGGTCCCGGTCTCGGCCGCCAGGTGCAGGGCCAGGCGGGTGCGCCCGTCGCGCACGACCGCGACGGCGGCGGCCGCCCGGACCCCGGGGACCTCGCGCGCGGCCTGCTCCACCTCGGCCGGTTCGATCCGGTGGCCGTCCACCTTGACCTGGCGGTCCGCCCGGTGCAGGAACTCCATCACGCCGTCGGCGCGGCGGCGCACCACGTCGCCCGTCCGGTACATCCGCGTCCCGGGCGGACCGAACGGGTCCGGAACGAACCTCTCGGCGGTCAGGGCCGGCGCCGCCAGGTAGCCCCGGGCCACACCGGGGCCGGACACGTACAGCTCTCCGGCGGCCCCGTCTGCCACCGGCGCCAACCGGGCGTCGAGCACCCGCGCCAGCGCTCCCGCGATCGGCAGCCCCACCGGGACGTTCCCGGCGGCGAGGTCCCCGGCGCGGGCCACGTGGGCGCAGCACGCGACCGTGGTCTCGGTGGGCCCGTAACTGTTCACCACCAGGGTCTCGGGAGCCAGCTCCGCCCACGCGCGCAACTGTTCGGCGCGCAGCTGTTCACCGCCCACCACCAGCACCCGCGCGGCCGAGGCCAGGCCCGGGCCGGGGACGGTCTCCACGAGCGCGTCCAGGTGGGTCGGGGTCAGCTTGAGCAGGCCGTACGGGGTGTCACCGAGGACGTCGGCGAGCGGCTCCACACCCGCGCCGTCCACCACGGTCACCGCCCCGCCCGCGGCCAGCACCGGGTAGAGCGAGGTCAGGGCCAGGTCGAAGGCCACCGAGGTGTGCAGCACCGAACCGGCGGCGAGCTGGGGACCCAGTTCCCGCAGCGCCCACTCCGTGTACGCGGCCAGCCCCCGGTGCGGAACCATCACCCCCTTGGGAAGCCCGGTCGACCCGGACGTGTAGATCACGTACGCGAGCTCGTCCGGGTCCACCGGCACCCGCACCGGCGCGACCGAGCGCGCGGCACCGGCCGCCCGCTCGGCGGGGTCGTCCAGGAGCAGGACGGGCACGTCGGCGCGGACCGCCGTGCCCGCCTCGGCGACCAGCAGCCCCGCCCCCGACTCCCGCAGCGCCCGCTCGGCCCTGCCGACCGGGTGGCGGGGGTCCAGCGGGAGGTACGCCGCCCCGGCGCGGAGCACCGCGAGCAGGCAGATCACCAGCTCCGGGGAGCGGGGGAGCCGAACCGCGACCAGGGAGCCCCGGCCCACCCCCCGGCCGATCAGGCCACGGGCGAGCCGGTTCACCGCGGACTCCAGGTCCCGGTAGGTGAGCGCGGTCCGGCCGCCGCGCACGGCCACCGCGTCGGGGTCGGTCTCCGCCCGGGCGGAGACCAGCTCCTGGACGAGGACGGGGGCGTGCGCGGGGTCCGGCCCGACGGCCGGGTCCGCGCCACCTCGCTGGGGTACGGGGGACTGGTGGTTCATGGGACCTCTACCTGGATTGTGTGGTCCTCCCGGCCGCCGCTCTCAGGCGCGGCCGGGGGCCATCCGTTCACGAAGACTGCGGGGACGCATGTCGGTCCAGACCCGTTCGATGTGGTCGAGGCACTCCTGCCGGGTGCCGCGCGTGCCCTCCCGCGTCCACCCCTCGGGCGGCTCCCGGTCGGCGGGCCACAGCGAGTACTGCTCCTCGTGGTTGAGGACGACGTCGAACTCCTCGTTCGGGAACACGGGGCTCCTCCTTGGTTCTGGTGGGGACGGGCGTCAGGTCAGGTCAGGAAGTCGGCGATGTCGGTGCCCAGCCCCCGGGACCGGGCCTCGGAGAGCACGTGGGCGGCCAGCGCGGTGTCGAGGGTGCCCAGGCCGAACGGTGAGAAGACGGTCGTCCTGGTCGGGTCGTGCGCCGCCCCCGACCGCACGAGCGCACCGATCTCGGCCTCCACGAACCCCCGGTCCCCGCGCTCGCGGGCGGCCAGGTCCAGGGAGGTGTCGGCCCGGCACACGTGGTCGGTGTCGTCGACGACGTTGCGGGCCTTGAGGATCGACTCCGGCAGGACGTCGCGCAGGGACAGGTGCAGGACGACGGTCCCCGGGGCGCAGGCGTCCAACGACAGGTAGGGGGTGCCCGCCGTCGTGGCCAGCGAGACGAGCCGGTGGGCGCGCAGGGCCTCCTCGTGGTCGTCCGCGAGCGAGAACTCCAGCTCCGGCCAGGTCGTGCGGCACGACGCCGCGAAGGACGCCGCCCGACCCCGGTCGTGGTCCATGAGCGTGACCCTCCGGAGGGCGGGCAGCCGCGCCCGGAGGAAGCGCAGCACCTCGCGGTTGACGACCCCGCACCCGACCAGCGACACACCCGCGTCGTACCCCTCCGGCGCGCCCTCCAGGAGCAGCCCCGCGGCCAGGGCGGCGCTCGCGGCGGTCCGGCGCGCCGAGACCACCGCGCCCTCCACCAGGGCGACCGGGCTCCCGTCCAGCGGGGAGTTGAGCAGGATCGCGGCGGTGGCGCGCTCACCGCCCCGTGCGACGTTGCCCGGGAAGGAGGCGATCCACTTCATCCCGATCGCCGGTTCGGAACCCCCCACGTAGGCGGGAAGGCCGATCACCCGGTCGGTGGTGTTGCCGGGAAAGCGCAGGAACACCGAGTGCGGAAGCGCGTCCTCCCCCCGGTCGTGGGCCGCGTACGTACGGGCCACCACGTCCAGGACCGTCTTCTCCTCGCCGTCCAGGACGGCTCGGACGTCGGCGCGGCGCAGCACTCTCATCGGTCGTTCTCCTTCCACAGGTGCGCGACCTCACCGAAGTGGTCGCGCACCCACGTGTCGTCGTAGATGGTGTCCAGGTAGCGCTCGCCCCGGTCGGCCAGCACGGCCACGCACGTGGCGCCCGGGGGCAGCTCGGGGGCGAGCCGCTCCACGGCGCTGACCACGGCCCCCGAGGACCCCCCGGCCAGCAGCGCCTCCCGGCGGATCAGGCGACGGCAGCCCACCACGGCGTCGAGGTCGCTGACGTGCACCACCTGGTCGGCGACCCCCTTCCGGTACAGGGCCGGGGGCACCGCCGCCCCGTGCCCGGGGAGCAGCCGGGGCCCGCGCGGGCGGCCGAAGATGGCGCTGCCCTCCGCGTCCACGGCGACGACCCGGGTGTGCGGGCTGTGCTCGGCGAGGTACTCGCGGCAGCCCGTGACCGTCCCACAGGAGCTGGTGGCCACGAAGAGGTAGTCCACGGGGCCCCCGGCCTGCTCGAGGATCTCGGCCATGGTGGTGTGGTGGGCCCGGGAGTTGAGCTCGTTCGCGTACTGGTTGGGCCAGTAGGCGTGGGGGATGCGGTCGACCAGCTCGCGGACCCGAGCGATGCGGGCGGGCAGGTACTCGCCGGTCGCCGGGTCGGGCCGGTCCACCATGTCCACCTCCGTGCCGTAGGCCCGCAGGATGGCGAGGTTCTGGCTGGTGGTCCTGCTGTCGACGACGCACACGAAGCGGATGCCGTACCAGCCGCACACCTGGGCCATACCGATGGCGAGGTTGCCGGAGCTGGACTCGACCACCACCGAACGCCCGGGGACGAGATCACCGGAGCGGACCCGCCCGACGAGCATGCTGACGGAGGCCCGGTCCTTGATGCTGCCGCCCGGGTTCATCCCCTCGATCTTCGCCAGGACATCGAATTCGCGGTCGGCGAAGAGACGGCCCAGCCGGATCAGGGGTGTGCCTCCGACCGTGGAGAGCACTCCCTGAGGTGGACGGTTATTCATCGGATCAGGACCTTCCCCGGACCCCAGGTTCCCACTGGGCGTCTCGTCGCTACCTAGGACAGCGATTCCCGGACCTTCTTCGGGATGTTCCTCCCCGCCTTTCCGGTCACCAGGAATCGTTCGATCATCTCCGGCATTCCCCATTCGGCCCAGTCGTCACGACTGATCGAGTAGATGTGGACGTCCCAGAGTCGGCCACAGAAATAGAAATGGTCACGGAGAGTCGCCTCGGGTTCGGCCTTCTCCACCTGGGGGCCGAAGTTGGCGATGGTCGCCTTCGTGGTGCGGACGTAGACCTTGCGCACGTTCCACATCGCGAACGCGTAGTTGATGGTGAGAATCGCGGACTCGCCGCCGAGCCCGAGGTTCTCCTGGCGGATGTCGCTGTACAGGCCGACCTGGACGTGCCCGGCGGGCTGGTTGAGCTCGTGCAGGGTGGTGAAGCCGACCGTCTTCCCGGTCGCCTTCGACACGGCCAGGAAGTAGGCGTTGATGTCCGACCGCCGGTGGTCGGCGAGGTAGGTGTCGATGTCGGAAAGGCTTTCCACGCCGCCGCTCAGGAGGATGTCGAAAGTCTCCTCAGTGGCCGTCGAGGGGACGAGCTTCAGCCGACGGGTCTCGACGTGCGGGAACAGCAAGGGACAGCTCCGTTCTTCGGGTGAGGCGTCATTCGGACGCACCTCGTCACACCGTCCCGCCAGCGGGACGTGGGCAATGGTGAGGAATCGGGTCGAACCTAGCCCCGGCACTTCTTGCGGGTCAATGCCTGAGCGGATGTGATGGCATTAGCGATTCCGGAATCCGCCGACAGGGCGAGCGGAAACGACGGAACGCCCTACAGTTCCCATTCACCAGTGAATTCCAGAACCCGGAGGCATCGGTGCGAATCCTGTTCGCGACCAGATCGGAAAAGACGCATTTCCTGAGCATGGTCCCGCTCGCCTGGGCCCTGCGGACGGCGGGCCACGAGGTGCGGGTCGCCTGCCAGCCCGAGCTCGTGGACACGGTGACCTCCTCGGGGCTGACCTGCGTCCCGGTGGGGAGCGACCACGACTTCTGGCGGCTGCTGCGGCTGTTCCCCGACCGCAGGGAGACGGCCCGGGCCGGCCAGTCCGTCCCCTTCGACGTCGTCGACATGGCACCCGAGGACATCACCTGGGAGTACCTGCGAGACGGCTACGCCAACCTCGTGCCCTGGTGGTTCCGGATGGTCAACGACCCCATCCGCGACGAGCTGGTCGAGTACTGCCGCCGGTGGCGCCCGGACGCCGTCCTGTGGGAGCCCGGCACCTACGCCGCCTCCGTGGCCGCCGAGGCGGTCGGCGCCGTGCACGCCAGGGTCACCTGCGGCGCCGACCTGTACGGGTGGGTGCGCCGGACCTACCTGGAGTTCATGGCGGAGCAGCCCGAGGCGGAGCGGGTCGACCCCCTGGCCGACTGGCTGCGCCGGAGCGCGGCCCGGCACGGGGTGGCCTTCGACGAACGGCTCACCCACGGGCACTTCACCATCGAGCAGCTGCCCCCGCCGCTGCGGATCGATGGCGGCCTGGAGTACCTGGGCCTGCGGTACGTCCCCCACAACGGGAGGTCGGTGGTCGACCCATGGCTGTGGGCGCCGCCGGAGCGGCCGCGCGTGTGCCTCACCCTCGGCACCACCGAGGCCGAGCGCTTCGGCGACCACGCGCTGTCCGTGCGGTCGCTGGTCCACCGGCTCGCGGAGCTGGACGCGGAGATCGTCGCCACCGTCGCCGAGACCGAACAGGAGGCCCTGGGCCCCCTGCCCGAGAACGTG
Organism: Nocardiopsis sp. NPDC006938; assembly: GCF_042869555.1. Classification (NCBI taxonomy): domain Bacteria; kingdom Bacillati; phylum Actinomycetota; class Actinomycetes; order Streptosporangiales; family Nocardiopsidaceae; genus Nocardiopsis; species Nocardiopsis sp. NPDC006938. Next base: position 86,259 of record NZ_JBIAGA010000013.1, read on the forward strand.
CGCGTGGAGGGGTTCGTGCCGCTCCAGGCCCTGCTGCCCAGCTGTGCGGCGATCGTGCACCACGGCGGGTGGGGGACCGTGAACAGCGCGGTGGCGGCCGGGGTCCCGCAGCTGCTCATCCCGAACGACCTCGACGCGCCCTTCCTCAGCCGCCGAGTGGAGGAGGCCGGGGCGGGGACGTGGATCGCGCCGCCGGAGGCGACCGGGGAGCGGGTGCGCGACGCGGTCGACGCTCTGCTCTCGGACGGGAGATATCAGCGGGGGGCGCTGCGTCTGCGGGAGGAGGCCCTGACCCAACCGAGCCCGAACGCCTTCGTCGCGACGTTGGAGGAGGCGGTGCGGCGCCACTCCGCCGCCCCGGTCGGGAACTGAGGGGGCCGAGGGGTACGGGCGATGCGTGGGGGAGGTGCTTCACGACCCGGTGGGACAAGTGGCGCGCGGGGGAGCGGGGGCAGACGGTGCGCGTGAGACCGGGGCCTCGGACTGACAGCGCACGGTCCCGGCGGTACTTCCAGCGCGCGGGCCGGTTCGGCGTCGCGTGGTGGGCAGGGCGGAGTTCACGAGGTGGGCGCCGAAGCTCCACGCGTCACCCACCGGCTTCCCCCGGGCGGATGTTTCACGTGAAACACCCGCACCGAGTCGACCCGTCGCACCCTCGACACGTCGACGGGGCGATCTGGAGACGAAGCCACAGGTCGACATGTCGACGCCCGGACCGCCCCGGGAGACACCCCTTCTCGCCTCGGCGGGCCGCACCGGAGCACGGCGGTCCCCGCTTCGGCGGCGGGTCGCCGACGGGCAGGCGCGGCGGCAGCCCCGGAGGGACGGCGGATGCGGGCCGCGGATGCGGGCAGGGGCCGCGAACGGCCGATGGGCTATCCGCCGACCAGACGGGCCAGCTCCACCCGGGAGCGGATACCCAGCCTGCTGTAGATGTTGCGCAGATGGTGGTCGACCGTGCGGGTGCTCAGGAACAGCCGCGCCGCCACCTCCCGGTTGGTGGCGCCCTCCGCGACGTGTCGGGCGATCCGCATCTGCTGCGGGCTGAGCAGGTCCACGCCGCCGACCGCCCCCGTGTCCGTCCCGCCGCCCGTCCGCGCCGCCGTGCTGCCACGCGCCGCGCGCAACTCCTCCCGGGCCTGACGCGCCCACGGCCGTGCGTCCAGGCGGTCGAAGACCTCGACCGCGGCGCGCAGATGCTCTCGGGCCCGCCCCGGATGGCGGGAGCGCCGCAGGTGCCCGCCGTACAGCAGCCGGGTGCGCGCCTCCTCGAAGTCGCAGTACCCGGACGCGTGCAGGTCCAGCGCGCGCTCGAAGTACCGGTCGGCCTCGGCCCCCGCACCGAGCAGCCCCCGGCAGCGCATCACCTGAGCCCGCGCGGTGTCCTGGCCGGTGGCCTCCGCCCAGCTGGCGAAGGTCTCCACCGCGCCGTCGACACGCACCGCCACCCCGCCGCGCACCGACGCCTCCACCAGGTGCGGGGTGATCAGCAGCCGCACCGCGGCGTGACCGCTACCCGGCCCCGACCGTGCCAGGGTCCGCAGCCGCATGGCCGCCTCGGCGGTACGCCCCGAGCCGAGGTCGAGCAGCGCCAGCGCCCACGCCGCCAGCCCGGCGGGCAGCCCGACGTCGTGTTCCCCGGCCAGGGCGAGAGCGGTCCCCGCGTGCTCACGGCACGCGTCCTCGTCGCCCCGGATCGCCGCGACGAAGGCCAGCGCGCCCCGGTGGTGGCTCGCGCAGTTGTCCTGCCCGGACTCCAGGGACACCCGCAGGCCCTCGGCGGCGCTGCCCTGCGCCAGGGACAGCCGACCGAACCACATCTCCGCGTAGGTCAGGAACTCCAGCGCCTGCGGGACCAGCGTGTACGCCCCGGTGCGGCGGGCCACCGCCACCGCCCGCCCCGCAAGGGCCCGCGTGCGCAGGTGGTCGCCACGCAGGAGACCGGCGATCCCGCCCAGCACGAGCGCCTGGGGGTCGCCGATCCGGTCGGCCGTCTCCACCGCCCGTTCCAGGAGGGCCGCGCCCTCGCCGTGGCGTCCCTGGAACATGGCGGCCTTGCCGGTCATGTAGTCGAGGACCAGCCGGTCCCAGGGGCGGTCGGCACCGCGCGGCCCGTCCCGGGTGTCCGCCGCGAGAGACGCGGTGACGCCCTCCGCGAGGTCACGGGCCCGGCGCACCGTGGCGAAGAACCGTTCGTGGTCGCCGGACAGGCAGCTGGCCTCACCCGCCTGGAGCAGTGCCCGTAGCGCCGCGCCGGGGTCGCTGCGCGCCAACCGGTCGGCGGCGGGCCCCAGGCGCGCGAAGGCGTCGATGGCCACCCCCGAGCGCAGGTCCATCTCGGCGCGCAGGAGGTCGGCGCGGTCCTGGACGTCGCGGACCCGGGTGTCGCGGTCCCGGTGCGGTAAGGCGTCCCCGGAAACGGGGCGAGCGGGCGGGGCCGGGCGAACCCGCGCGAGGACCCGACGGGCGCGGGCCGGGTCTCCGGACAGCCACGCGGAGCGGGCGGCGTCGGTCAGCCGGAGGCCCCGCAGGGCCGGGTCCGGGGTGAGCCGGGCGGCGTGTTCGTGGAGCAGGGAGGCGGGGGCGTGCCCGTCCCGCTCGACGGCCCGGTGAGCCTCCTCGTGGAGGGCGGCGGCGACCCGCTCGTCGGGCACGCCTTCGGCCAGGGCGCGGTGCCAGACCGCGCGCCCGGTGTCCCCGGCCGCCGCGTACGCGCGGGCGAGGTCCAGGTGGGCGGAGCGCCGCTGCGCGGGGGAGGCGCGGTGGTAGGCGGCGGACCGGGCCAGCGGGTGGGTGAAGGCCGTCGCCCGGCCGGGGTCGGTGACCAGCCCCGCGTCGCGGGCGGCCGCCCAGGGGTCGGGGGCGCAGGGGTCGGGGTCGGCGGGGGTGACACCACCGGGTTCCATGCCGCCGGTCACGGTGTGCGGTGGGTCGGAAAGCGCGGCGCCACCCGTGTCGGCGCTGTCCCGGCGGGGGCCGGAGCGACCGGAACCGGCTCCGGCACCGCTGGCAGCATCTGCGTGGGCACCAGCGTGGGCACCGGCGTTCAACGGGTCGGTTCCCAGCACCGGAGCCGCCGGGGCGCGGGGGTCGGCCGCCAACCGGACGAGCGCGAGCCGGGTGGCCGGGTCGATCCGGGCGAGCGCCCGGGTGAAGGCGTCGGTGAGCTCGCCCCGGGATCGCGGCGGCTGCTCCAGGGCCGCGGCGCCCGACCTCTGTTCGGGGTCGGTCCCCTCCAGCAGTTCGAGGGCGGCGCGGGGGTTGCCCTGCGCCGCCTCCGCGAGCGCCGCCGCCACCGGGTCCGCGAGTCCCTCCGGACGCCCGTCCCGGGCCGCCTCCGCCACAAGGTCCAGCACCGCGCCCGCCTCCAGGGGGCGCAGCCGGAGCACGGGGATCCCGGTGAGCCGGTCGGGGTCGGCGTCCCTGGCGCTGAGTAGCACCGCCGCCCCCTCGTGGGTGAGTCTGCGCGCCACGAACGCCACCGCCTCACGCGAGGGGGCGTCGAGCAGGTGGACGTCGTCCACGCGGAACAGGAGCGGGCGTTCCGAGGCGGCCTCGGCGCACAGCCCGAGGACCGCGTTGGCGAGCGGGAGCGCCTCTCCGGGGTCCCCGGTGTCCAGGGCCCGGGCGAGCGTCTCCCGTTGGGCGCGGGGCAGGCGGGGGAGCAGGGGGAGCGCGGGAAGCAGGAGCTGGTGCAGACCGGCCAGGGGCAGCCGTCCCTCGCCGGGGGCGGCGCGGGCGCTGAGCACGGCGAGGTCGTGGGCCCCCTCCTCCGCGCACTCCAGCAGGGCGGTGCGGCCCATGCCGGAGGGGCCGGTCACGAGCAGGCCGCCGCCGCTCCCCGAGCGGGCGGCGTCGAGCAGTCGGCGGACGGTGAGCAGTTCGCGGTCGCGCCCGTGGAGGCGCGTCGTGCGTGTGAGCGGGTTCACGCTGATCACACCCTCAAGTTACTCGCGAGTTAAGTCCGAGTAAAGAGACCGGCGATTCGGCCGATGCGCCCGTGTGACCCGTGGCACACAATCGGGGTTCCCCGCTTCCCCCACCCCCGGAGGTCACATGAGACGCCTGACCGCGCTCCTGTGCGGACTCGTCCTCGCACTCACCACCGCGCTCCAGGCCGCGCCCGCCGCCGCGAACGCCCCCGCCCCGATCGTCTTCGTCCACGGGTTCATGGGCAAGGGCGGCCAGTGGGACGCCATGCGCGCCGCCCTCGTCGACTCCGGCTACCCCGAGGACCGGCTGCACGTCTTCTCCTACGACTGGGCCCGGTCCAACACCACCATCGCCGGGCTGCTCGGCGACCACATCGAGGGCGTGCGCGCCCAGCACGGCGCCGACCGCGTGCACCTGGTGACCCACTCCATGGGCGGCCTGTCGTCGCGCTACTACATCAAGAACCTCGGCGGCACGGAGACCGTCGACCAGTGGATCTCCATCGGCGGCCCGAACAACGGGACCAACATCGCCAACCTGTGCCCGTCCCCGATCACACCCTGCCAGGAGATGCGGCACGGGTCCGACTTCCTCAACGGCCTGAACGGCGGCGACCCCACGCCCGGACCGGTGCGGTACACGACCCTGCGCTCGCCCTGCGACATCGTCATCTCACCCACCGACAGCACCTCGCTGCCCGGGGCCGACAACATCCGGGTCGGCTGCGTCGAACACATCTCCCTGATGTGGAACGGCGAGGTCATCGACCACGTGCGCGGCGTCGTCAGCTGACCCGCTTCCAGCTGAGGGCACCGGGACCTCCCGTGTCGCCGTGTCGCCGAGTCACCATGGCGACGTGTCGACACGGCTCCCCGCACACCGGGGCCCGGAACGGCGAACGGGCGGGGCGGCGGCACCGGCCGCCGCCCCGCCCGCGCGGGCCCCGCTCCCCCTACTCGGCGGGGGCGGGGTCGCTGTCGTCGACGTGCAGGTCGACACCCTGGATGCTCTTGGGCACCAGGGAGACCGCGACGAACGAGATCACCGACAGGCCGATGATGTAGACGCCGATGGTCCAGGACACCCCGTACGCCGACAGCAGCATCTCGGCGATCATGGCGGCGAAGGCGCCGCCGAGGATGGCGCCCAGGGCGTAGCCGATGGACACGCCCGAGTAGCGGACCTCCGCCGGGAACATCTCCGCGTACAGCGCCGACTGGGGGCCGTAGCTCAGGCCGAAGGTCAGTGTGAAGACGAAGACGCCCAGGAAGTACATGTAGATGTCGCCGGTGTCGACCAGGAACCACATCGGGACCGCCCACGCGGCGAGCAGGACGTAACCGATCTGGAAGGTGCGCACCCGGCCGATCCGGTCACAGATCCAGCCACCGTACAGGGTGGAGATCAACCAGCCGAAGGAGGCCAGGGCGGTGGCCAGCAGAACCGGGCCCCGCTCCATGCCGAGCCCCATCTCCTCCACCGGACGCGACGCGTAGGTGGCGAGGAACGCGATCACCAGGTACCCGGCGGCGTTGTTGGACACGAAGATCAGCGCGGAGAGCACGACCTCCTTGGTGTTCTTCCGGAACAGCTGGCCGAGCGGGGCGGACGACTTGGCGCGGCGGTGCTGCATCACCTTGAAGACCGGCGACTCCTCCACGGTCTTGCGGATGAGGTGGCCGATGATGATCAGCAGGAAGGACAGCAGGAACGGGATGCGCCAGCCCCATTCGAGGAAGGCGTCCTGGCCGATCGCCGTGGTGATGCCCCACAGGACCAGGGTCGCCAGGATCATGCCGCAGGGGACGCCGATCTGCGGGTAGGCGCCGAAGAAGCCGCGCTTGTCGACCGGCGCGTGCTCCACGGACATCAGGGCGGCTCCGCCCCACTCGCCTCCGGCGGAGAAGCCCTGTGCGATGCGCAGGAGGATGAGCAGGACCGGCGCGGCCATGCCGATCTGCGCGTAGGTGGGCAGCAGACCGATGGCGCAGGTCGCGACACCCATCATGACGAGGGTGAACACCAGGATTCTCTTGCGGCCGAACCGGTCCCCGAGGTGTCCGGCCACGATCGCGCCGAGGGGGCGGAAGAGGAAGGAGATCCCGATGGTCGCGAAGGAGAGCACCTGCGCCACGCCCGGGTTGGCGTCGGCCAGCGGCGCCATGAAGAGGGGTGCCAGTACCAGGCCCGCGGCCTGGGCGTAGATGAAGAAGTCGTACCACTCGATGGTGGTCCCGACCATGGTCCCCGCGAGGACCTTGCGCTTCTCCTTGGGGTCGAGTGTTCCACCGGGTCCTGGGACCGTGGCGTCGGAAGTCGCCATTGCTGCTCCGTAGGTTCTCTACCGGCCGGGGGGCCGAGTTCTCTGCCGGGCCCGTGTCGTCGGCCCCCTGCCCGTAGACGGAACGGTGGATACCGGGACAGATCACGAGCCCCAGCACACCATGCCATGTGATGCAGTGCACTTTCTACACTGGGGCTCACTTTTCCCAGCTAGATACACCTGTACTGACCGAACGGTCGGTGGGGAACCCCCTCTGACGAGGGAGGCTGGCGGTTCGCGACCAGCCGGTCACGAACCGGAGAACCCCACGCTTGGTCCACCTGGTGAGACGCCTCGTCGCCCTGGCTCGCCCTCATGCCGACTCGTCGACGTGTCGACTCGTCGTCACGTCGATCGGAGACGACTCCCGGTCGGCACCCGCCGGGGTCACAGCAGCTCCTTCAGGTACGCGCCGGTCCGGCTGTCCGGCACGGACGCGATCCGCTCCGGGGACCCCTGGGCGACGACCCGTCCGCCCTCCGACCCTCCGCCCGGACCCAGGTCGACGACGTGGTCGGCCGTGGCCACGACGCGCATGTCGTGCTCGGCCGCCACCACCGTGGCGCCTGCCTCCACCAGGTCCCGGAGCCGCCCCATGAGGACGTCGGTGTCGTACGGGTGCAGACCGGTCGTCGGCTCGTCGAGCAGGTACACCGTGTCGGCCACCCTGCGGCGCTGGAGCTCGGTGGCGAGCTTGATCCGCTGGGCCTCCCCGCCGGACAGCTCGGTGGCGGGCTGCCCCAGCCGCAGGTAGCCCAGGCCGACCCCGGCCAGGGTGTCCAGGGCCCGGCGCACCGGCGCCTCCTCGGTGAAGAACGCCGCCGCCTCCTCCACCGACAGGGCAAGCACGTCCGCGACGGTGAGCCCCCGGTACCGCACCCGCAGGGTGTCGTCGTTGTAGCGGGAGCCGCCGCAGGTCGGGCAGGGCGCGTAGGCGGTGGGCAGGAACAGCAGCTCCACCGACACGAACCCCTCGCCCTCACAGGTCGCGCAGCGCCCCCCGACCACGTTGAAGGAGAACCGGCCCGGTCCGTAGCCGTACGCGCGGGCGTCGTCGGTACCCGCGAACAGCTTGCGGACGGTGTCGAAGAGCCCCGTGTAGGTGGCCAGGTTGGAGCGCGGGGTACGGCCGATGGGCTGCTGGCTCACCCACACCACGCGCCCCCGCCCGGCGGCCCCGTCGGCGATCCGCGCCAGCAACGTCGACTTGCCGGCGCCGGACACCCCGGTGACGGCGGTGAACACGCCGAGGGGCACGTCCAGGTCCAGCCCCCGGAGGTTGTTGCCGGTGATCCCGCTCAGCTCCAGGTGAGCGCGCGGCTCGCGCGGGCGGCGTTCGGGGGCGGACTCCTCGAACAGGTAGCGTCGGGTCACCGACTCCGGGACCCGGCGCAGACCGTCCACCGGACCGCTGTACAGGACCCGGCCCCCGCGTTCGCCCGCGTCCGGGCCGACGTCCACGATCCAGTCCGCGCCGCGCACGAGGTCGAGGTCGTGCTCGACGAAGCACACCGTGTTGCCGCCGTCGCGCAGCCTCCGCAGGATGCCCGTGAGCGCCTCGCAGTCGGCCGGGTGCAGCCCCGCCGAGGGTTCGTCGAGCACGTAGACCACGCCGAACAGCCCGGTACCGAGCTGGGTGGCCAACCTGATCCGCTGGAACTCGCCGGTGGACAGGGTCGGCGCGGGGCGGTCCGCGCTGAGGTAGCCCAGGCCCAACTCCTCCAGAACCCCGACCCGCGCGGTGATCTCCTCGGCGAGGGTCCCGGCCGCGCCGGACTCCGCGCGCCAGGGGCGCAGCAGCGCGGCCAGCCCGGACAGGGGCAGCGCCGCCAGCTCGGTGACGGTGTGCCCGGCGAAGGTGACGCGCAGGGCCTCGCGCCGCAGCCGCCGTCCGCCGCACTCGGGGCAGTCGCGGTCCACCATGAACTCCGCCGCCCGGCGTCGGCGGGCCTCGCTCGCGGAGGAGGCGTACGCCTTGAGCACCAGGCGGCGGGCACTGCTGTACTTGCCCTGGTAGGGGCGGTGGACACGGCCCGCCTCCCGGACGGGGTGGACGGTGACCACCGGCTGTTCGTCCGTGAACAGAATCCAGTCGCGCTCGGCCCGGGGCAGGTCGCGCCAGGGCCGGTGGATGTCGTACCCGAGGGCGTCGAGGATGTCGCGCAGGTTCTTGCCCTGCCAGGCGCCGGGCCAGGAGGCGACCGCCCCCCGCGCGATGCTCAGCGACGGGTCCGGGACCAACGACCCCTCGGTGACCTCGTGTTCGATGCCCTCCCCGTGACAGACCGGGCAGGCCCCGGCGACGGTGTTGGGGGAGAAGGAGTCGGAGTCCAGGCGCTCGGCTCCGTCGGGGTAGGTGCCCGCCCGCGACAGCAGCATGCGCAGCGTGTTGGAGACCGTGGTCAGGGTGCCCACCGTGGACCTGCTCGACGGCGCGGAGCGGGGCTGGGCGAGGGCCACGGCGGGCGGCATCCCGGTGATGTCGTCCACCTCCGGCGCGGGGAGCTGCTGGAGGAGGCGCCGGGCGTACGGCGCGACCGACTCCAGGTACCGGTGCTGGGACTCCGCGTAGAGGGTCCCGAACGCCAGTGAGGACTTACCGGAGCCCGAGACGCCGGTGAAGGCGACCAGGGCGTCACGGGGTAGCTCCGTGTCCACGTTCCTGAGGTTGTGGATGCGGGCGCCGCGCACCCGGATGCGGTCGTCGAACTCTGTCATGTCACCAGATGTACCCGGTCAGCGCTCCCGCCTCGACGAACGGGCCGTCCCGGTGCTGGGACGGCCCGTTCGGGGCGGCGGGTCGGGTCGGGGAGGGCGGCGGGTCGGAGGGCGACCGCGGCCGGAGGGCGGTGGGGGTCTCAGGCCCCGGCGGTGACCGGCTCCGCGACGGTGGCCGGAGCCCCTGCGGAGGGGGTGCGGCCGTCGTCGGCGGGGCGCAGGCCCAGCCGGCCCCGGGTGACCAGGGCGAGGAACACGGCGACGGCCAGGACGGCGGTGACCTCGAACATCCCGGCGGGGTCACCCACGAGCATCCCCTTGAGCCCGGAGACGACGTTGACGGCGGCGTGGGCGACCACGGCGGCGAGCACCCCGCCCCTGGCGGAGTTGAAGACGTGGCCCATGACGACGGTGAGCCCGACGCAGAGCAGGGCGTACGCGGGGAAGTGGACCTCGGACTGGATGGTGCCCGCCATCTCGAAGAGCGGGGCGTGCCACACGGCCCAGACCGCCCCGAGGGTCACGTTGGCGGCCAGCGGAGGGAGCGCTCCCTGGAGGCGGGGGAGGGCGAACCCGCGCCACCCCAGCTCCTCGTTGCCGCCGCCGACCAGCGCGATGAGCAGGAACTGGACCGGAACGCCCAGGAGCGCAGCCCGCAGCGCCGCCTCCTCGACCTCGGCGGTTCCGAGATACACGGGGAGCGCGGCCGATCCCGCGATGGCCAGGACGATCAGCGCGGTGATGACGTAGGGCCACGCGCCGCCGCGTCGGCGGAGCGAGTGGCGGCGGAAGAGCGCGGCCACCCCGGAGCGGCCCCGGGTGAGGGCGGTGACGAGGATCGCGGCCACCATCGGGCCGAAGCCGCCGACGAGCACGGCCGGGGTCGGGTCGCCTCCGTCGAGGAACCTCGGGACGAGCCACCAGGCGGTCCAGGAGAAGGCGAAGGCGACGACGAGGAAGGCGGCGAGGCCGCGCGGGTCGACGGCGGTGGTCCGCGACGGGTCGGGGGACGGGGCCGCGGGGGCGGAGGGGTGCGGACGGAAGGAGGGGGTCTCGGTTGCCATGCCGAGAAACATACACTGTTGGAGAGCATCCGACAACGTATGATTACTTGTATGCTGTCGGACATGGACGAACAGCCCCCCGACCAGCGGATCGACAGCGTCTTCCACCGCGCCCCGCGCCGACGGCGCACCCAACCCGCGCTCAGCAGGGACAGGATCGTCGCGGCGACGATCACCCTGCTCGACCGCGAGGGCTCCTCCGCCCTGACCATGCGCAGGGTGGCCGCCGAGCTCGGCGTGCACGCGACCAGCCTCTACTGGTACGTCGAGCGCCGGGAGGACCTCGTGGACCTGGCCGTGGACGAGATCCTCGCCGGGGCCGCCGCCGCACCGCCCGCCGACGGCCTGCCGTGGGACGCCGCCGTCAAGGAGACCGCGCGGCGGTTCTACGCGGCACTGACCGAGCACACCTGGGCAGCGGAGTTCGCCGGATCGCGCCCGCTCGTCGGACCCAACGCGGTCGCCCTGTCGCGACGGATCATCGAGGCCCTCGGCGGGCTCGGCGGCGGGGAGGAGCGCCGGGCGGTCGCGATCCGGGCGGTGTCCAACCAGATCCTCGGCGCGGCCACCTCGGCCGTCGCGATGCGCGCGGCCAAGGAGAGCCCCGCCGAGGAACACGAGGGCGCCCTGGCGACGGCGGTGTCGGAGGCCGACGCCCTGGCCGTGGAGCACACGTTCTTCGACCAGGCGCTGGACCTCGTCGTGCGGGGGATCGGGGCGGAACACGGGGCCTGATCCCCGGCGGGCCCGGCGGCCACACGCCGAGGAGCATCCCTGAAGGCCGACACGAGGGCCCCTCCGCATCGGCAAGGCGACGGGTCGACACGTCGAGTCGTCGACAAGACGACCCGCGCACCGGGCCCCCGGCGTCAGTCCCGCTCCGAGGCCGCCCGGCCCGCGCCCGCACCCGCCAGCAGCGCCCGGGCCATCTCCCTCGCCTGGCGCGCCGGCCGGCTCGACCTCTCGTGGAGCTCGGTGACCGTGGCCCCGTCCATCAGGAGCAGGAGCTGGCGGGCCAGGTCCGGGTCGTCCGGGTGACCGGAGCGGACCAGGAGTTCGCGCAGAAAGCCCACGACGGCGTCCTTGTGCTCGCTCGCCATGCGACGGATCTCGTCCGCCGGTTCGGCCACCTCGGCGACGGCGTTGATGAACGCGCAGCCGCGGAAGTCGGAGTTCTCCGCGTGGTCGACGAGCGCGTCGAAGACCGCCAACGGTGTGCCGCCCAACGCCTCCGTGCGCTCGACCAGCCAGTCCCGGTAGGCGCGTTCGTAGGCGCCGAGGAAGGCCACCACCAGCTCCTCCTTGCTGGAGAAGTGGCGGTAGAACGACGCCCGCCCCACACCGGAGTCGGTGAGCAGGCGCTCCAGCCCGACGGCGCGGATGCCGTCGGCGTAGAACAGCCTCTCAGCGGACTGGATGAGCCTCTCACGGGCTTTGACGGGCATCGGAACTCCTGTGTTGACCAAGACGGAACCGATCAGTACCGTTTCAGACGGAACCGATCGGTACCATCCTAGTTCGTGCGCGAAACCCCGTCCACGGACCTCCCCCCACCAGGAAGGACGTGGCCGCAATGGCTCGTTCGCCCCAGGCCCCGCCGATGAACGGCCCCCGACCAGCCACCGGGATGGCCCCGGTCGCGATCCTCGCGCTGGGCGTCTTCGCCGTGGGCACCGGCGAGTTCGTCCTCGCCGGACTGCTCCCGATGCTCGTCGACGCCTTCGACGTCTCCGTGGCCGGCGCGGGCCAGGTCGTCACCGTGTTCGCCCTGACCTGCGCCGTGAGCGGGCCGGTCCTGACCGCGCTCACCGCCGCGTGGGCCCGCCGCACCGTGCTCCTGACCGCGACGCTGATCTACCTCCTGGGCTCGGCGGGCTCCGCGATGGCCGACACCTACAGCCAGCTCCTTGCCGCCCAGGTCATCGCCGCCGCCGGGGTCGGCCTCTACATCCCGAACGCCTCGGCCACCGCGGCCGCCCTGGTGCCGCCCCGCCTCCAGGGCCGCGCCATCGCGCTGGTGGTGACCGGCTTCACCGCCGCCGTCGCGTTCGGCGCACCCCTCGGAACCGCCCTGGGCGGGCTCCTCGACTGGCGCGCGACCCTCTGGTTCGCGACCCTGCTGGCCACCGTCGGCCTGACGGGTGTGGCCCTGGCCGTCCCCCGCCGCGTCGAGGTCCCCGACGCCGGAGGGTTCCGCGACCGGCTCCGCCCCCTCGGTGACCGACGCGTGCTCATGCTGCTGGCGACCACGTTGGTGGCCTTCACCGCTGTTTTCGTCCCCTACACCTACATCGGCGTCGTCTACGCCCCCGCCACCGGCGGCAGCGGCCTCGCGCTGGCGGCCCTGATGATGGTCGGCGGGATCGCCGGCGCCGTCGGCAACCTCTCCGCCGGTTCCCTCACCGACCGCTGGGGCGGCTCCCGCGTCGTGGCCGTCGCCCTCGTCCTCCTCGCTGTCGGACTACTGCTCGTCCCCCTCTCCACCACGACCCTGTTCCTGGCCGTCCCCGTCGTCGCGTTCTACGCCGCGGCCTCCTTCGCCATCACCACGCCGCAGCAGCACCGGATCATCTCCCTGAACCCCGCCGCCGCCCCCGTCCTGCTGTCCCTGAACCAGAGCGTGCTCTACCTGGCCATCGCGGCCTCCGGCGTCGTCGGCGCGGGCGGGATCGAGGCGCTGGGGGCCCGGTACGTCACCCTCGTCGCCGCCGCGGCCGCCCTGGCCGCCCTCGGCCTCTCCGTCCTGGCGCACCGCATGGTGCTCCGCCCTGCGGCTACCGACACCCCGGCGTCCCCGGCCTCGACCAACAGCGCGGACAGCGCGGGCCCCGCCCTCCACGAAGGAGAACGGGGCCGCTGAGCTCCGGTGCCGGGGTCAGCCGGTGTAGGCGGGCTCCTCCTCGATCGGGGTGACCGGACCGGCCTCGGCCGGGTCGTTCGGCTCCGGCTCCTCCGGCTGCCCCGGGCCCGGGGCCTCCGGCTCACCGGAGGGCGTCTCGGTCGGGAACTCCGACTCCGAGACGGGGGCCGGGGCCTCCGGGGCGTCGTCCGAGGCGAACGCCGGGACGGTGCCGAAGAAGGCCGCCGTCAGGGCGGCGACGGCGAGCACTCGAAACTTCACGCGCATGGTTGACCTCTCGTCGTTGGTGTAGGGGGTTGCCGCTCGGTGAGCGGTCATTCGGTGATCTCGACCGGCGTGCCGACCGGCAGGCGCTCGGCCATCCAGACGATGTCGTCGTTGGACACCCGGACACAGCCGTGGCTGACCTCGCCGCCCAGCCCCGACTCGTCGTTCGTCCCGTGCACCCCGAGCTGGCCGGGCCCTCCGGCGAAGCTCTCCAGGGTGTCGGAGAACCCGCTGAGGCCGAAGGCGTAGGCGCCGTACTCTCCGCCGGGGTCCGAGGGCCGGAGCAGCTCGGTGAAGTAGTACTCACCGGGGGGAGTGGGGGTCTCGCCCGTGCCGATACCGACCGGGCCGGTCAGGACCTCCTCACCGCCCTCGGTCACGGTGAAGGAGAACTCCGCCATGTCGACCACCACGCGGTACGCGGTGACGGTGATCTCGACGTCGTCGGCGTCGATCCAGCCGGTGGAGCCGTTGGGCCGCACCGGCAGGAACACCTCCAACCAGTCGCCCCGCACCTCGCGGACCAGGAAGGCCCGGTCCGCGCCGAGATCGTTCGGGCTGGCGAGGGTGTGCACCACCTCGCCGCCGCCCGGCTCGGAGCGGACCTCGATCTCGTCGGCGAGGACCGTCGCGACGCGTTCGCCCTCCGGCGCGTTCGCCTCCTCCGCCTCGAGGACCTCGGCGGCCTCCTGAGCCGCGTCCGAGGACTCCGGCGAGGAGCAGGCGGGGGCGGCTGCCAGAACGGCGGCGGCGACCAGCACGGGAAGGGGCCCGACGGTGCCGCGGCGTGTCAGGGATCGGCGCATGGGTTCCATCCGGTCGAGGGGTTCCGGCGGGACTCTCCGCGCCGGACACCATGAAGACTGGCCGGGCCATGTGAAGAACCCGTGTGCCCGCTGTGCACGTCCCATGTGGTGACCTGCGGCGTTCGTGACCGCCCCGCCTCCCCCCGGCGCCGCCGGCCATACGATCGACGAGGCCGGGAGCCTCCTTCCCCGGCCGGAGAACGGGAGGGCCGACACGTGTGCGCTCATGTCCTGGTGGCCGAGGACGACGTGAACCAGGCCGAGCTGATCCGCCGGTACCTGGAGCACGAGGGCCACACGGTCCGGGTGGTCCACGACGGAAGGTCCGTGCTGGACGAGCACCACCGCGACCGGCCCGACCTCGTCGTCATGGACGTGATGATGCCGGTGATGAGCGGCCTGGAGGCGTGCAGGGCCCTGCGCGCCGAATCGGACGTGGCGGTCCTGCTCCTCACCGCCCGTTCCACCGAGGAGGACCTGCTGGCCGGGCTGGACCTGGGCGCGGACGACTACGTCACCAAGCCCTACAGCCCCCGCGAACTGATGGCGCGGGTGCGCACGCTGCTGCGCCGCTCCCGTGCCCCGGTCCGCGACGACGAGCGCGTCCTGGACGCGGGACCGATCACCGTGGACCCGGCCCGGCACACGGTGCGGGTCGACGGCGCACCCGTGCCGTGCACCCCCGTCGAGTTCCAGCTGCTCCAGGCCCTGGCGGCGCGGCCCGGGCGGGTACTGAGCCGGACCCAGCTGCTGGAGTCCATCCACGGCATCAGCGGATACATCACCAGGCGCACCATCGACGTCCACGTGAAGAACCTGCGTCGCAAGATCGAGCCCGACCCCCGGCGACCGGTCCGGTTGGTCACGGTCTACGGCGTGGGCTACAAGCTGGCGGGGCCCGACCGTGTCCGCTGAGCGGCCGCGCCACCGGCGCGGCCGCGCGCGCCGGGTACGGCGGCGGCCCTCCCTGCGGCACGGCCTGCTGTTCCGACTGCTGGCGGGGTCGGTCCTGGTGGCGGTCTGCTCGATCACCGCGACGGCCTGGCTCTCGGTGCAGCGGACCTCGGAGTCGATCACCCACCAGCAGGGGGAGACCCTGACGGTGGACACGCACATCCACGACACCCTCGTCGGATACGCGGCCACGCACCGGGACTGGGCGGGCGTCGGCGAGGACGTCGCCGACCTCGCCGAGGAGACCGGTCGCCGGATCGTCCTCACCACCGAGGGCCGGGCGGTGATCGCCGACTCCGCCGCCCCGCCGGACGGCGGCCAGGGGGAGGCCCCGCCGACGCCCTCCCGCACGTCGTCGGTGGTGGACCCGCTCGCGGTCGACGTGACGCTGACGACCGAGGACGGGGACCGCATCGACCCCCGTGTGGTCGGTCCCTTCGCCCTGTCCGACCAGGAGCGCGCGACGCTGCGTACGAGCGCGGACCGGGTGGCGTCCTGCCTGGAGGAGGTCTACGGCCTCACCGCGGAGGTCGTGACCGGGCCGACCGGGCGCCCCGCCGTCGAGGCGGAGCGCGGGGACGCGTACATGTGGGCCGACTGCGGTCTCCCCACGCTGGACCAGCCGGTGGGCGCGGAGGTGGAGGCGCTGGCCGACCTGAACGGCCGGGCCTCCGACTGCGGCGCACCCGGAACGGACCTCGCCTACGCCGTCGACGGCCGCACGGGCGGACTCGTGATCACCGGTTCTCCCCCCGACTCACCGGGACCGTCCCCGGACGAGGCCCGCGCCCCCACCGCCCCCGACGATCCGGGCGGCGCGGAACCCGACACGCCCGCGGACACCGTCGATCCCGGGCCCCTCCCCGAGACAGGGCTCCCGCCCACGGAGGAGCCCGTCGCCCCCCTACCGGGCGAAACCCCCGCCGAGCGCCCTCCGTACCCCGTCGAGGAGTTTCCAGAGGAGGTCCCGGAGCCCCTGCCCTGGCCCGGCAGCTCCGAATCCGACGCCGTGGCCGAGGGCCTGACCCTGTCCAGGGTGGAACTGGGCCCCGAGGCCGCCGCCTGCCTGGACGCCGCCCGGCGCGCCCAGCTCGACCCCTACGTGGCTCCGGCCGCCCTCCTGTTCATCGACGACCCCGGGGAGAGCCCGGAGGCCGGGCTGTCCCTCTCGCGTGAGGGAGCCCTGCGCCTGGGCGGCGTCGTGCTGCTCGTCCTGCTGTTGACGGTGGTGGTGAGCACGACCCTGGCGACCCGGCTGATCCGCCCCGTGCACGCGCTCACCGACGCCGTGAACCGTATGCGGGACGGCGGCGGACCCGCCGCCCGGGTGGAGGTCCGCGACTCGGGCGAGATCGGCCGCCTCGCGGAGGCGTTCAACGAGATGTCCGAGCACCTGGAGCGGGCGGAGGACCAGCGCAAGGCCATGGTCAGCGACGTGTCGCACGAGCTGAGGACGCCCCTGAGCAACCTGCGCGGCTGGTTGGAGGCCGTCCAGGACGGCGTGGTCGACCCCGACCCGGACCGCGTGCGGATGCTCCTCGGGGAGACCCTGCTGCTCCAGGCGCTCATCGACGACCTCCAGGACCTCGCCCTGGCCGACGCCGGGAGGTTGCGCCTCGCCCCGGAACCGGTGGAGGTCGGGCCGCTCGTCGCGCAGGTGGTGGCGGGCCACGGGCTGCACGCGGAGGACGCCGGGGTGCGCCTGGTCGACGAGGCGCGCGAGGTCACGCTCGTCGCCGACCGCACCCGGCTGCTCCAGGTCCTGGGGAACCTGGTCGGCAACGCGCTGCGGCACACCCCGGAGGGCGGAACCGTCACGGTCCGGGCCGATCGGGCAGAGGAGCACGCGGTGATCCGGGTGGCCGACACCGGGGTCGGCATCTCCGAGGAGGAGCTGCCGCACGTCTTCGACCGGTTCTGGCGGGCGGACCGCTCCCGCAACCGGCGCACCGGCGGCAGCGGCCTGGGGCTGGCCATCGTACGCGGCATGGTGGAGCTGCACGGCGGAACGGTGACGGCGAGCAGCACGGTGGGGGAGGGCACGACCTTCACACTCCGGCTGCCACTGGCGGGTCCCCCGGAAGGGAGCGGTGGTACAGGCGGCTCCGGGTAGGCGCGCCGTCTCCGTCGGTCCGGGCGCCCCGGACCACGGGCTTCCCGGATACCGTGAACGACCCCCGAACATGTGGAGCGATCGACGACGTCACCGAACCGCCGCAGGACGTGGCGGAGGATCACCCGCCGGAACGCGGACGAGTCACTCACGGGATCACCGCTCCCGGTGAGGCGCCCTCGACCGAGACGACGCGCCCGCCCCCTCAACGGAGACGGACACCCCATGACCAGAAGGATCACGTGGACCATCCCCCTAGCTGTACTGACCGGGGACATTGATCGAGGAAACGGTTGACCTTGTCGTAGCGGCAATGTTTACGGTCGCTTGTCATGACCATTTCAATGATTGACAGTGCCTCGGGCATGAACCGAGTCCTGACGGCGGACGCGAAGGATCGCGCCGACCTCATCCGTGACATGTGGGCTCCGATGGCCGGGATGTACCACTTCATCCCCGGCGGCGTGGACATGGCCACCGTGCACCAGCAGAACTTCGGCTTCCGTCCGGACTCCGCGATCGAGCAGGTCCGCGAAGGTCTGGAATCCCTTGTCGCGGCCGATGCGTGGACCCGCATCGAGAAGGCCCTCGAGGACGGGGTCGCAGCGTTGACGTCTGCCGATCCGGGTGTGACCATCCCCGACCTGAACGTGCTGCTCGTCCTGGGAGATCCGACCAGCCAGCACTTCGTCGACGAGGTGCAAGGGATGTCAGGGTTCGGCGGCATCAGCGGCTACATCGCCATCACCGTCTGGCCCACCTCGCGCGTTCTCGATCGCCTCGAGGCGATCGCGGTCCACGAACTGCACCACAACGTGCGCTATTCACCCGGCGGGATCGTGTGGGACCCACAGACGGTGATGGTTGGCGAGCACGTTGTGTCCGAAGGGCTCGCCGACGTTTTCGCGTCCGAGTTGTATGGCGCCGCCGGCTACACCCACTTCGTGCGCGATGAAACCCGCTCCGACGACCAGGTCCTGGCGAAGGTTGCCAGCGGCCTGGGCGTCACAGGAATGGCAGACTTCGCCGCCTGGGTGCTGGGCGACTCGAGCGCACAACTGTTCGGTGCCGAGCCTGTCGGCTTGCCGACCGGGGCCGGTTATGCAGCCGGTGCTCGGCTTGTCCGCGAATACCTCGACGCCACGGCCGCCACGGCCGCCCAAAACGTCCGCACTCCCGCGTCCGATATCCTGCGCATTGCGCTGCCACGGCTGGGCCTGACCACAGACGCGGCACACTGAGCAGCACGTCGATCGACAGGAGCCCGGTGATGGAATGGACGGTGCACGAGCTCGCTGAACGCGCAGGCATCAGCGGCCGCACGCTGCGCCACTATCATCGCATCGGGCTGCTTGAACCCGATCGCGTCGGGTCCAACGGCTACCGCTACTACGGTCCCGACGCGGTCGCTCGCCTGCAACGCATCCTTCTGCTCCGCGACACGGGTATGCCACTGGCCGACATCGCCGCAGTGCTCGACGCCCCCGAGACGCCGACCGCCGAGGTCGAAGCGCTCGAGGCCCACCTGACACAGCTCGCCGAGGACCGCGAGGCCCTGGACCGGCGCATCAGCGCGGTCAAGCACACCCTGCAGATGCGCCGCGAGGGCCGCGAACCGCGCATGGATGTGATGCTCGAAGGCTTCAACGACCGCTACGAGGCCGAGGTCGTACGACGGTGGGGACGCGAGGCCTTCGACGCGTCGAACCGGTGGTGGCATGCCAAGTCCGTGGAACAGCAACGCGACTGGCAGGCCAACGCCCAGGCCCTGCTCACGCGGTGGGCAGAAATCCACGAAGCCGGCCACACACCCGGCTCACCAGTTGCTCAAGCGCACGCTGCCGACCACGTGGCCTGGTTCGCTGACATCCCCGGGACACCCACCCACGCCGGCGATGCCGAACGATCCGCCGCAATGGTGCAAGGCATGGCCGACCTCTACGAAACCAACCCCGACTTCCACCAAACCTTCGGCAGCCCAGAAGCCGCGCAGTTCGCCGCGAACGCCCTGCGCATCCACGTGCAGCATCCGGCCTGACAGCGGCGGATGCCGCGGCGCCGTCCCGTACCGAAAGATGCTATGTCCCATCCCAACGCTGCCCTCACACCGCGTCACCGTCTGAAGGTTGCCCAACTCGTCGTCGAGGAGGGCTGGCCGATCAGTGAGGCCGCCGCCCGATTCCAGGTCTCGTGGCCGACCGTGAAACGCTGGGTCGACCGCTACCGCGCCGGCGAGCCCATGCACGACCGGTCCTCGCGCCCGAAGAGCTCGCCGAACAAGACGAGCAAGCCCGTCACGAAGCGGTGCGTCAACCTGCGGATCAGGTTGCGGGAAGGGCCAGTTCAACTATCAGCGAGGCTCGGGATCGCGCCCTCCACCGTCCACCGCATCCTCACCACTGCTCGATTGAATCGGCTGTCGCACGTCGACCGGGCGACCGGCGAACCGATCCGTCGTTACGAGCACGCGCACCCCGGGTCGCTGGTGCACGTGGACGTGAAGAAGCTGGGGAACATCCCCGACGGCGGTGGCTGGCGCTACGTCGGCCGACGCCAAGGCGACCGCAACCGCGTCGCCACGCCGGACAAGCCACGCAATCAGCACGGCGGACCCAAGCTGGGCTACGCCTACGTCCACACCGTGATCGACGACCACTCCCGCGTCGCGTACACCGAGATCCACGACGACGAGACTGCTGTCACTGCCGTTGGCGTCCTGCAACGAGCTGTCAACTGGTTCGCCGAGCGTGGGGTCACGATCGAGCGAGTACTGTCCGACAACGGCGGTGCGTACCGGTCGAATCTGTGGCGCGGTACCTGCGAGGCGCTGTCGATCCGTCCGAGGTACACGCGCCCATATCGCCCGCAGACGAACGGGAAGGTCGAGCGCTTCCACCGCACAATGGCCGACGGGTGGGCTTACGCCCGCTGCTACTGCTCAGAGGCAGAACGACGCGACGCTCTCGAGTCATGGCTGCATCACTACAACCATCACCGACCCCACACGGCCTGCGCCAACCAGCCGCCCTTCACGCGGTTGATCAATGTCCCCGGTCAGTACACCGCCGTGTGCTCCGGAGTCGCGGCCGCCCTCCTCACCCTGCTCGTCGCCTCACTGACCGGGGTGGCGAGCCCGAACCTCGGACCGTCCCACCACTTCGGTGAACTCGCGCGAGACAGGGACTCCTGGCACTCCCGCGAAGGCCTTCTCTACACGGTCACCGCGGCCCGCATGGCCACGTCGGACCAGCGGGACCGGGACCACCTGGAGTTCGAGGTCGTCGTCATCAACGACTCCAGCCACTACCGGGAGGACACGCTTCCCGAGGTCCGCTGCGAAGCGGGCGGCGAGGAACACGAGGCGACCGCGGGAGCGGAGCTCCCACAGAGCGGACTCCACCCGTCGGAAGGGGCCTTCGGCGCGTCCGCGGTCCTGGAGTTCTCCTGCCCGGTCCCCAGCGGGACCGACAGGGAGCACGTCGCCGTCTCCCTGCTGGCAGACGGGCGGAAGATGGAGTTCACCGATCCGCTCAACTCCTCGAGCCGGGTCCTTCGAGGGGAGGACCGGGACGGGTTGTGGTGAGCGTTCGCCGCACGGTGTCGCGTGCCGCCGGGGCGCCCCGCCGAGTCGACATGGCGATTCGGCGGGGTGTCGACATGAAGACGAGTCGCCCGCGCCCACGGATGGGGTTCCCGTGTCCGGGCATGAAAAAAGGCCCCCGTGTGGGAGCCTTTTCGCTGGTGGGCGTACCAGGACTTGAACCTGGGGCCTCATCCTTATCAGGGATGCGCTCTAACCGACTGAGCTATACGCCCGCGTTCCGTGTGGAACTCTACCGCATCCCGTGGGGCGGAGCGAACCGGAATCCTCGGGGTGGGGAGGAGGGTGCGCCGACCTGCGAGCGCCCTCTTCACCTCCTATTTTAGCGGGTTTCGGGAGTGCTCCGGACGGGTCGGGCCCGGTCCCTCGCGGAGGAACCGGGCCCGGACGGGAGCTCGGGACTACTCGGCCTCGGAGAGCGTCACGTCGACACCGCCGACCAGGTCGGAGACCAGGTTGTACAGCATCGCGCCCACCGTGGACAGGGCGGTGATGAGCACGACGTTCAGCGCGCCGATCACACCCGTGTAGCCCAGGACGCGGCCCGGGGAGAACCAGGCGGCCGGGTTCAGGCCCAACTCGTCGTCCCCGCCGTCGCCCTCCATCAGGGCGTTGATCATGTTGGTCAGTTCGTCGAACACACCCAGCATCGACAGGGTCGCGTAGATCACCGCGACCGCGACGAACAGGATGATGAAGCAGACGAGGGAGACCACGAAGGCGAACTTCATGACCGACCACGGCTCCACGCGGGAGACCGTCAGGTGGGCCTTGCGGCTCGACAGGGTCGCCTTGACCGCGGAGGGCTCGGTCGGGGCCGCCGCCTCCCCGGAGGTCGGGGGCGTCATCCCGGGCTCCGACCGGGACTCGGCCGCCTCGGGCTCCTCCCGCGCGGGCTCCGAGGAGTCCTCAGCGGTCGGGACCGCGTTCTCCACGTCCGCGTCACCGGCGGTGGCAGCCGCGTCGGACTCGTTGCTGGTGGTGTTCCGCTGGTTCTCAGACATAGAAGCGCTACCGCTGGACTTTCGTTGAGACGGGTCGATCCGGGTGTCCCGCGGGGCCGCCGAAACGCTCCCCGCGGGACGTACTGGGCTTAACGCGCAGTCTAGGCGTCCGGGTTGCCTTCACCCGCGACCTGCTCGTCGACCGCGTCGACCGTGTCGGCGTCGGTCGCCTCGGTCGCCTCCGCCTCGGCTTCCTCGGCGGCCTCGGCGTTCGCGGCGACGGCCACGATCTTGTTGCCCTTGTCCAGGTTCATCAGCCGCACGCCCATGGTGGTGCGTCCCGACCGCTTCACCTCGGCGGCACCGGTGCGGATGACCCCGCCGGCGGAGGTGATCGCGAAGATCTCGTCCACCTCCGGGTCCACCATCAGGGCGCCGACCAGCTTGCCGCGCGCCTCCACGACCTTGGCCGTGAGCACGCCCTTGCCGCCCCGGTTCTGCACCGGGTACTGCTCCGAGGGGGTGCGCTTGGCGTACCCGTTCTCGGTGGCGACCAGGACGTCCGTGGAGCCGTCGTCGGGCCGGATGACGTCCATGGAGAGCAGGTAGTCGCCCTCCAGGAACCGCATACCGATCACACCGCTGGTGGCGCGGCCCATGGGCCGCAGCGACTCGTCGGAGGCCGGGAAGCGGATCGCCTGGGCGTCACTGGAGATCAGCAGCAGGTCGTCGTCGGGGAAGACCAGGCGCGCCGCGATCAGCTCGTCCTCCTCGCGGAGGTTGATCGCGATGATGCCCGCCGCGCGCGCGGAGTCGAAGTCCTCCAGGCGCGACTTCTTCACCAGGCCCTCGCGGGTGGCCAGCACCAGGTACGGCGCCGCCTCGTAGTCGCGCAGCGCCATGATCTGCGCGATCTCCTCACCCGGCTGGAAGGGCAGCAGGTTGGCGACGTGCTGGCCCCGGGCGTCGCGGGCGGCCTCCGGCAGCTCGTAGGCCTTCGTCCGGTACACCCGTCCCTGGTTCGTGAAGCACAGAATCCAGTGGTGGGTGGTGGTGACGAAGAAGTGCTGGACGATGTCGTCCTGCTTGAGCTGGGCCCCCCGCACGCCCTTGCCGCCGCGCTTTTGCGCGCGGTAGTTGTCGATGCGGGTGCGCTTGGCGTACCCACCGCGGGAGATCGTGACGACCACGTCCTCCTCGGCGATGAAGTCCTCCATACGCATGTCACCCTCGAACGGGATGATGTGCGTGCGCCGCTCGTCGCCGTACTTGTCGACGATCTCGCCCAGCTCCTCGCGGATGATGGTCCGCTGGCGGGAGTCGGAGGCGAGGATGTCGTTGTAGTCGGTGATGAGCGCCATCAGCTCGTCGTACTCGGCGGTGAGGGCGTTACGCTCCAGCGCGGCGAGCTTGCGCAGCTGCATGTCGAGGATGGCGCGGGCCTGGATGTCGTCGATCTCCAGCAGGCCCATGAGGCCGGTGCGCGCGTCGTCGGCCGAGGCGCTGCTGCGGATGAGGCTGATGACCTCGTCGATCCGGTCCATCGCGCGGAGCAGGGCGCGCAGGATGTGCGCCCGCTCCTCGGCCTTGCGCAGCAGGTACTTCGTCCGGCGGACGATGACCTCGACCTGGTGCTTGACCCAGTGGCGGATCATCTGGTCCAGGCGCAGGGTGCGCGGCACCCCGTCGACCAGGGCCAGCATGTTGGCGCCGAAGGTCTCCTGGAGCTGGGTGTGCTTGTACAGGTTGTTCAGCACGACCTTGGCGACGGCGTCGCGCTTGAGCACGATCACCAGGCGCTGGCCGGTACGGCCGCTGCTCTCGTCGCGCACGTCGGCGATGCCGGTGATCTTCCCGTCCTTGACCAGGTCGGCGATCTTCAGCGCCAGGTTGTCCGGGTTGACCTGGTAGGGCAGCTCGGTGATGACCAGGGTCTGGCGTCCCCGGCCGTCCTCCTCCACCTCGACCACGGCGCGCATGGTGATGGAGCCGCGCCCGGTCCGGTAGGCCTCCTCGATGCCGCGCTTGCCCACGATGAGCCCGCGCGTGGGGAAGTCGGGGCCCTTGACCCGGGCGATGAGCTGGTCGAGCAGCTCCTCGTCCTCGGCCTCGGGGTGGTCCAGGTACCAGTTGACGCCGTCCGCCACCTCGCGCAGGTTGTGCGGCGGGATGTTGGTGGCCATACCGACCGCGATGCCCGAGGAGCCGTTGACCAGCAGGTTCGGGAAGCGGGCGGGCAGCACGACGGGCTCGGAGGAGCGGCCGTCGTAGTTGGGCCGGAAGTCGACGGTCTCCTTGTCGATGTCCCGGAGCATCTCCATGGCCAGCGGCGCGAGCTTGCACTCGGTGTAGCGCATGGCGGCGGCGGGGTCGTTGCCCGGCGAGCCGAAGTTGCCGTTCGGGTCGACCAGCGGCATCCGCATCGACCACCACTGGGCCAGCCGGACCAGGGTGTCGTAGATGGCGCTGTCGCCGTGCGGGTGGTAGTTGCCCATCACGTCGCCGACGACGCGGGCGCACTTGAAGTACCCGCGGTCGGGGCGGTAGCCGCCGTCGTACATCGCGTACAGCACGCGCTGGTGGACCGGCTTGAGGCCGTCGCGGACGTCGGGGAGGGCGCGGCCGACGATGACCGACATCGCGTAGTCGAGGTAGCTGCGCTGCATCTCGACCTGGATGTCGACGGGTTCGATCCGGTCGGTCAGGCGCGGCAGCGACTCGACGTTGGAGTCACCGCCCTCGGGGGCGTCGGGGTTGTTCGCATCCGTCACGGATGTCGATCCCTTCTACGAAGCTTGCTGGAGCACGGGCGGGAAGGGGGACCTAGATGTCCAGGAAGCGGACGTCCTTGGCGTTGCGCTGGATGAAGGCGCGCCGGGACTCGACGTCCTCACCCATGAGCACGCTGAACATCTCGTCGGCCTGGGCCGCGTCCTCCAGGTTGACCTGGTCGAGCACGCGGCGCTCCGGGTCCATCGTGGTGTCCCACAGCTCGTTGGCGTTCATCTCGCCCAGACCCTTGAAGCGCTGCACCATGTCGCGCGGGCGCGGGTCCCTCTTGCCCTCGGCGATCCCGGCCTCGATGACCCGGTCGCGCTCGGCGTCGGAGAAGGCGTAGCTCGCGTCGCTGCCCTTCTGGTCCCACTTGATCTTGTAGAGCGGCGGGCGGGCCAGGTAGACGTTCCCGGCCTCGACCAGCGGCTTCATGAAGCGGAACAGCAGGGTGAGGAGCAGCGTCCTGATGTGCTGGCCGTCGACGTCGGCGTCGGCCATCAGGATGATCTTGTGGTACCGCAGCTTCTCGGCGTCGAACTCCTCGTGGATGCCGGTGCCCAGGGCGGTGATGATCGCCTGGACCTCGTTGTTCTTGAGGATGCGGTCGATGCGCGACTTCTCGACGTTCAGGATCTTGCCGCGGATGGGCAGGATGGCCTGGTTGTGCGGGTTGCGCCCACCCTTGGCGGAGCCGCCGGCCGAGTCGCCCTCGACGATGTAGACCTCGCACTCCTCCGGGTTGGTGGACTGGCAGTCCGACAGCTTGCCGGGGAGGGAGGTGGTCTCCAGGAGGGTCTTGCGGCGGGTGAGGTCGCGGGCCTGGCGGGCGGCAACGCGGGCGCGCGCGGCCTGGCTGGCCTTGGAGACGATGTCCTTGGCCTCGCCGGGGTTGCGCTCGAACCAGTCGCGCAGGTGCTCGTTGGTGACCTTCTGGACGAAGGACTTGGCCTCGGTGTTGCCGAGCTTCGTCTTGGTCTGGCCCTCGAACTGCGGGTCCGCGAGCTTGACCGAGATGATCGCGGTCAGGCCCTCGCGGATGTCGTCGCCGGTGAGGTTGTCCTCCTTGTCGCGCAGCAGCTTCTGGTCGCGGGCGTACCGGTTGACCAGCGTGGTGAGCGCGGAGCGGAAACCCTCCTCGTGCGTGCCGCCCTCCGCCGTGTTGATGGTGTTGGCGAAGGTGTGCACGGACGAGGTGTAGGACTGGTTCCACTGCATGGCGATCTCGACCGCGATGCCGTCGCCGTCCTCCTCGAAGGAGATGATCGACGCGTGCGCCGGCTCCTTCTTGGCGTTGATGTGCCGGACGTAGTCCGACAGACCCTCCTCGTAGTGGAAGGTGTTGACCACCGGACCGTCGTCGGTGTGGTCGGGCCGCTCGTCGCGGATGGTGATGGACAGCCCCTTGTTGAGGAAGGCCATCTCCTGCATCCGGCGGGCGAGCGTCTCGAACGAGAACGTGGTGGTCTCGAAGATGTCGGCGTCGGCCCAGAAGGTGATCTGGGTGCCGGTCTCGTCGGTCGCCTCGCCCTTGACGAGCTCGCCCGTGGGGGCGGTCATCTCGTAGTGCTGGCGCCAGACGTGCCCCTGCTGGCGGATCTCCACGTCCAGGGCGGTGGAGAGCGCGTTGACGACCGAGATGCCGACGCCGTGCAGACCGCCGGAGACGGCGTACGACTTGCCGTCGAACTTGCCGCCCGCGTGCAGCGTGGTGAGGACGACCTCCACGGCCGGACGCTTCTCCACGGGGTGGATGCCGACCGGGATGCCGCGGCCGTTGTCGGCCACCCTGATCCCGCCGTCCGCGAGGAGGGTCACCTCGATGGCGTCGGCGTGGCCCGCGAGGGCCTCGTCGACCGAGTTGTCGACCACCTCGTAGACCAGGTGATGCAGACCCCGCTCACCGGTGGAGCCGATGTACATGCCCGGGCGCTTGCGTACTGCTTCGAGCCCTTCGAGAACCGTGATTGATCCTGCGTCGTAGGCCAAGTGGGAACACCCTCCTGCTGGGGACGCCTGTCGGCAGCGGCCGAGCGAACGACGGTCGTCCCACGGCAGGGTGATCGGAGGGCCGACGTGCCGCGACACCTGGGGGATCACCGTTCGCCGCACGGGCCGTCCGCCCACCCTCTACATGGGAGCGTGATACCGGCTACAGGCGTCTGAAGAACCGTCTCCATGATACCCCGAGCGGTGTGACAAAGTGGCATTGGCGGCGCTGTGCCGCTCCAGAACGAACGTTCGGGGCGGGAGCCGAGTCCCTACACGCGGGCGACCCCTTGCGCAAGTCCCGGCGCGGTTGAGTGGCCTTCGAGGGGGCGTCGCCGCCCGCCGGACGCGTCACCCCCGCCGAACGCGGGACACCCTCGGGAAAGCCGCATCCGCCGAGGGGCGCGGGACGTCCCACGAGACCCCAGGTCACAGCCGTGTCCGGACGAAGCCGGACGATCCGGACGGGGTCACCGGCGCCGGAAACCCGGCCCCTTCACCTTGATGGCGATGACGGTGCCGTCGCCCAACTCCTCGTTGAGGCGGCGCATCAGGTCCCGCACCATCGCTCGTGCGTGGGCTGCCATGGTCGGCGAATCGGCGACGACTACGAGCTCGCCTTCCGAATAACTTTCCGGACGCAGGTGCTCGGCGTTGAAGTCGCCAACGATGTCGGCCCACCGGCCGAACACCCCGCCGATGGCCACCTGTTCCTGCCAGCCGTGCTCGATCAGCCACGTGCGCACCGCGTCACCGAACAGCTGCGGCTCGTTGCGTGACCGCAACCGGCCACGCCCGCGCTTGCGGTTCATGCCACGGGGCACCGCTCCGCGGTCGCGCGCCTCGGCTCTGGCTCGGGCCAGAGCCTGGCGTGCCAGGTCCGCGCCGGAGACCGGGGGGACGTCCGGTGTCGCGGGCGTCCGGGGGGCGGACGGGGCCGCGTCGTCCACAGGGTGTGGACGGGGCGCCTCGGCCCGGGGCCCGGGCGCGTCCCGGTCGGCGCGGGAATCCACAGGCTGTGGACGACCCTCACGCATCCTCGACCACCCCGTCCCGCACCCCGAACCGGGCGCCGTCCAACTCCTTCGGGATGTCGTCGGCCACCGCCGCCGTCACCAGCACCTGCTCGGTGTCGCGCACCCGCTCGGTCAGCCTGCGCCGCCGCTCGGCGTCCAGATCGGCGAACACGTCGTCCAGGATCAGGACCGGGTCGTCCCCCTCCGCCCGCAACAGCTCGAACGCGGCCAGCTTGAGCGAGAGCGCGTACGACCACGACTCGCCCTGGCTCGCGTACCCCTTGGCGGGCAGGTCCCCGAGCTGGAGGTGCAGGTCGTCGCGGTGCGGGCCGACCAGGCTGACGCCGCGCTGGAGCTCGCGGTCGCGCGTACGCTCCATCGCGGCGCGCAGGACCTCCACCAGGCGCTGCCGGTCGTGCGGGATTTCCTCCCCCTCCTCGACCGACGCGCTCCGGTAGTCGGGCACCGCCGGACCGCCGGAGTCGGTCAGCCCCGCGTACGACCGCGCGATCAGCGGACGCAGCTCCTCCACCAGGCCCAACCGGGCCGCCAGGAGCTCGGCCCCGGTCTCGGCCAGGTGGGAGTCCCACACCTCCAGCGTGCTCAGGTCGGGGGTGGCGCGCTGGCGCAACCGCGCCGACGCCGACTTCAACAGCGCGTTGCGCTGCTTGAGCACCCGCTCGTAGTCCGAGCGCACTCCTGCCATACGGGGGGTCCGCGCCACCAGCAGGTCGTCGAGGAACCGGCGCCGTTCTCCGGGGTCGCCCTTGACCAGGGACAGATCCTCGGGGGCGAAGAGCACGGTCCGCAGGATGCCCAACACGTCACGGGGGCGCCCGGCGGCGCCGCGGTTCACCCGGGCCCGGTTGGCCCGCCCCGGGTTGATCTCCAGGTCGACCAGCATGTCGCGGCCGTCCCGCACGACCCTGGCGCTGACGATCGCGCGCGGGGCGCCCTGGCGCACCAGCGGGGTGTCCGACGAGACCCGGTGGCTGCCGAGGGTGGCGACGTAGCCGATCGCCTCGACCAGGTTCGTCTTGCCCTGGCCGTTGGAGCCGACGAACACGCTCACGCCGGGCTGGAGTCGCAGCTGAGCGGTCTCGTAGGAACGGAAATCGGCCAGTTGCAGGTGGGCGACGTACATCCGGCCTTCCTCCTGGAACGGGGGAGCGGAAACGGTGGGGGAGGGACCGCGGACAACGGTCCCGGGGTCGGTCCGGGGACCCCGGACCGACCCCGGGAGCGGAGTCGAGGGGGTTAGCCCCGCTCGGAGTCCTGGGGCTCGGCCTTGGTGACGGCGTGCCCGCCGAACTGGTTGCGCAGGGCCGCCACGACCTTCATGGCCTGGCTGTCGTCCTGGCGGGAGGCGAACCGCGCGAAGAGCGAGGCGGTGATCGCTGGGGCCGGGACCGCGAGGTCCACGGCGGCCTGGACGGTCCAGCGGCCCTCACCGGAGTCCTGCACGTACCCGCGCAGCTCGGACAGGTCCGGGTCCTCCTCCAGGGCGCGGCCGAGCAGGTCCAGCAGCCAGGAACGCACGACGGTGCCCTCGCGCCAGCTCTCGAAGGTGCCCGGGACGTCCTTGACGATCCCGGAGGCCACCATCAGCTCGTAGCCCTCGGCGAAGGACTGCATCATGCCGTACTCGATACCGTTGTGGACCATCTTCACGAAGTGGCCCGCACCGACGGCTCCGGCGTGCACGAAGCCGCCGCCGTCGTCGGGGGTGAGGGAGTCGAAGACGGGCCGCAGGCGCTCCACGTCCTCCTCGCGGCCGCCGACCATGATGCCGTAGCCGTTCTGGCGGCCCCACACGCCGCCGCTGACCCCGGCGTCGACGTAGCCGACGCCCCTGGCCGCCAGTGCCTCGGCGCGCGGCGCGTCGTCGACGTAGTGGGTGTTACCGCCCTCGACGACGACGTCGCCCTCGGAGAGGAGGTCGCCGAGCTCGGAGACGATCGTGGCGGTCGGCTCACCGGAGGGGACCATCACCCACACCACGCGGGGCGCGGCGAGGCGGTCGACCAGCTCCGCCAGGGTCTCGACGTCGCGGGCGCCGGGGGAGACGTCGTAGCCGACGACCTCGTGCCCCTTCTCGCGCAGGCGGCCGGCCATGTTGCCGCCCATCTTGCCGAGGCCGATCATTCCGAGTTGCATGTTGTGGACTCCCCCTAGGGCACCTGTGGACATGTGGAAGCCGACCGGCCCGTGGCGCTGCGCACGGGCCGGGGGCGGACGCCCGCCGGTGGGACGGGCGCTCCGGTCAGCCGGAGAGGCGGACCGGCATGATCAGGTAGCGGTACTCGGGGGCAGCACCCTCCTCGGCGGGTTTTCCGGTGAGGATCGCCGGCTTGGTCGAGGTGGTGAAGTGCAGGCGGGCCACGTCGGTGCCGATGGCGCCGAGCCCGTCCAGCAGGAACCCGGAGTTGAAGGCGATCTGGATGTCGTCTCCGTCCAGGTTCGCCTCCAGGGTCTCCACGGCCTGGGCGTCCTCGCCGGTGCCCGCCTCCAGGACCAGGGCGCCCTGGGAGAAGGCCAGGCGCAGGGGCGTGTTGCGCTCGGCGACCAGCGAGACGCGCTTGACGGCCTCGACGAACTCGGAGCGGCTGACCTCGGCCACGGTGTTGAAGGTGTCCGGCAGCAGCGCGCGGTACTTGGGGAACTCCCCGTCGAGCAGGCGGGTGGTGGTCCGGCGGCCGCCGCCCTCGAAGCCCATCATGCCCTCGCCGGTCTCGCTGCCCGAGAGCGCGATGGAGACCTCGGCGCCGGAGGTGAGCGACTTGGCGGTGTCGTGGAGGGTCTTGGCCGGGACCAGCGCGACGGCGGACAGGTCCGGGTTCTCCGGCTTCCAGCTCAGCTCTCGCACGGCCAGGCGGTAGCGGTCGGTGGAGGCGAGCGTGATGGTCTCGCCCTCGATCTCCACCCGGATGCCGGTGAGCATCGGGAGCGTGTCGTCGCGGCCGGCCGCGACGGCGACCTGGCTGACGGCGGCGGCGAAGGAGTCGCTGCCGACGGTGCCGCTGACACCGGGCATCTCCGGAAGGGACGGGTAGTCCTCGACCGGCATGGTGTTGAGGGTGAACTTGGCGCTACCGCAGCTCACGACGACCTTGGGGCCGTCCGTGGAGATCTCCACGGTCTGGGGCGGCAGGTTGCGCGTGATCTCGGCGAGGAGGCGGCCGGAGACCAGGGTCTGGCCGGGCTCCTCGATCTCGACGTCGACGGAGACCTGCGCGGAGACCTCGTAGTCGAAGCCGGACAGGCGTACGCGCTGTCGGCCGTCGGTCTCTCCCGCGTCCAGCAGGATGCCGGCCAGGACCGGCACGGAGGGGCGCGTCGGCAGTGTGCGCGCTGTCCAGGCGACAGCGTCGGCCAGTACGTCGCGTTCGACCCGGAACTTCACTCTCCGACTCACTTTCCGCCCGACCGGTGGACCGGTCGCAGCCTCAACGTTGCAGCTCGTGGGTGTCTCGTGGGTCCGCAGCGGGTTCCGTCCCCAGGGTGTGGACGGTGTTCGCGGCGAGGGCGGACCGTGCCTCGGGAGCGGTCTCGGACTCCGTAGGGGTCACCGCTCAGATCCGGGCGGCGGAGGACAGGGGCGAGACCACACGTTACCCGGATTCACCCGCTGCCGCTGCCAGCTCGCCACGGGCCAGCCGTCACCTCGATCTCAGCCGTTTGTCCACAGATTTTCCGCGAAGCTGTTTTGACGCCACATCTTGGTTAATGAAGGTGCGTCGTAGTAGTAGGGCCTGTGGATAATGTGGATAACCCTTGTTCTCGCAGGTCAGACTGCGAATTTTTGTCCACAGGTCCTGTGGATGACCCTGTGTGTAACTCGGGCCCACTGTGGACAAGTCGAGGGGCCCTCAGTGTGTCCACAGGCCGTCCACAGGTTCGTCCACAGGTTTTCCCCATGTTGTCCACAGTGCCCTGTGGTTCGGTGGTCCGGCCAAGGGGAGCCGTGTCCACAGGGCGACCCTGGGTTACCCACAGGATCGGGGCCGTTGTCCACAGGTTGTCCACAGGGTTGTCCACAGAATTCGACCCTCTCCTGTGGATAACTCCGCCGAGAAACCCGGAAACTTTTTTTCGGAGCACGGCGCACACCTCGCGAACACGGACAAAGAGTCTGTGCACAGGGTTTTCCACAGGCCCCTCCCCAACGGGGGTCGCGTTCCGCACGCGGTCGCCGACACCGACCTCCACCAGAGCCTCTGTGGTCAGGACAACAGCCTCCGAAGGCCCTGTGAAGCAGGGGAAACGGTGCGTGTCCGGCACGGACGCTACCGCGCGGGTACGACACGGACGTACGCCGCTCTTGGGGGCCAACACCCCCACAAGCCTGTGGATAACCCGGTGCGGGCGGTTCCGGGGGGTCCTCGGAGCCTGTGGACATCCGGGGGCGTCCACTCGGAGCGGCCCGGGGGCCCGGGTCCGGGCGGGGCGGTACCCCGGTAGGGGCCAGAGCCGGGAGGAGAGAAGTCGACAGGCGGACTCGGCGACAGGTCGACCAAGCTCCTCGTCGACACGGGGCGGAAGGCGCGGGGCGGGGTGCGCTCCGCAGGTCCGCACACGGCGGAGGGGCGGCCCACCGTCCCGTGGGGCCGCCCCTTCCGCGGTCGTCCGTACCGGCCACCGGTCAGCTCAGCGAGGGCTGGTCCTTGATCCGGCTGGTCAGCTCGTGCACCTGGTTGTAGATGGAACGGCGCTCGGCCATGAGCGCCCGGACCTTGCGGTCGGCGTGCATCACAGTGGTGTGGTCCCGCCCGAACTGCTGCCCGATCTTGGGCAGGGACAGGTCGGTCAGCTCACGGCACAGGTACATGGCGATCTGCCGCGCCGTCACCAGGACCCGGGAACGGGAGGTCCCGCACAGGTCCTCCAGGCTCAGCCCGAAGTAGGCCGCCGTCTGGGACATGATCGCTCCTGCCGTGACCTCGGGCACCTCGGCGTTGGGGACCAGGTCGCGCAGCACCTGGCCGGTCAGGTCCAGGTCCACCGACTGCCGGTTGAGGCTGGCGAAGGCGGTCACGCGGATCAGCGCGCCCTCCAGCTCCCGGATGTTGGTGGAGATCTTGCTGGCGATGAACTCGAGGACCTCGGGCGGGGCGGCCAGCCCCTCCTGCGCGGCCTTCTTGCGCAGGATCGCGATGCGGGTCTCCAGCTCGGGCGGCTGGACGTCCGTCAACAGGCCCCACTCGAACCTGCTCCGCATCCGGTCCTCCAGCGTCGTCAGCTGCTTGGGCGGCCGGTCGCTGGAGATGACGATCTGCTTGTCGGAGTTGTGGAGCGTGTTGAAGGTGTGGAAGAACTCCTCCTGCGTCTGCTCCTTGTTCTCCAGGAACTGGATGTCGTCCACCAGGAGGACGTCGATGTCCCGGTAGCGGCGGCGGAACCCGTCCGCCTTGCCGTCCCGGATCGAGTTGATGAACTCGTTGGTGAACTCCTCCGAGCTCACGTACCGCACCCTGGAGCCCTCGTACAGCCGGTGCGTGTAGTGCCCGATGGCGTGCAGCAGGTGGGTCTTGCCGAGCCCGGAGCCGCCGTGGATGAAGAGCGGGTTGTACGCCTTCGCCGGCGCCTCGGCCGCCGCGACCGAGGCCGCGTGCGCGAACCGGTTGCTGGAGCCGATGACGAAGGTGTCGAAGGTGTACTTGGGGTTCAGGCGGGCGTGCTCGCCCGGGGGGATCTCCTGCGACCGTCCCGGGGGTGAGGCCGGGGCCGTCGAGGGGGCGGCGGGCGCCTCCGGGACGGCCTCCTGACGCTCCGCGGGCTCCACGACCGGTTCCACGGAGGGCGGAGCGGAGTCGGGCTCGGCCGGAGGAGCTGGCTGGACGGGCGCGGGCTCCGGAGCGGGGGCCGCTGAGGGCGCCGTCGGGGTCTCCCACCGGTTGGGTTCGTCCCAGGACGCGTCGGCCCAGCTCTGCTGCTGCCACAGCTGGCCCTGGGCGGGCTCGCCCCAGCCGGGCGCGGCGGGTTCGGGGAAGGCGGCCTGCTGGCCGGCGCGGGGTCGCTCGGCGGGCTCGGGGGGGCCGGGGAGCGGCTGCCGGGGCGCCTGGCCGCGTCCGTCCGCCCGCGGCTCCGGGTAGGCGGGCGGGGGGCCGAGCAGATCGGCCCGGGCCTCCTGCGCGCGGACGTGGTCGGGGTGGGCGCCCAGCGCCTCCGACGGGTGCGGTGCGCTGGGCTGCGGGGACGGCGCCTGGACGTGCTGTCCGGCCGGGCGCGCGTGCTGTCCCCGGGGTTCGTGGGCGGTCGCCTGCTCGGGCCGACCGGGCGACGGGGGCTGCTCCGGCGGGGCCGACAGCGCCGAGTGCGCGCCGGTGTCCCTGCCCACTCCGTACGGGGAGGGGGTCGGGGGCGGGGTGGGCACGGCGGTCGGGTCGACGGTCACCGCGACACGGATCTCCCGCCCCAGGTGCGCGGAGAGCGCCTTGCTGATCGCCGGGTAGAGGCGTGTCTCCAGGACCTTCTTGGTGAACTCGTTGGGCGCCGCGATCAGCGCCGTGTCCTCGATCAGACCCAGCGGGCGGGTCTGCGGCAGCCAGGCACGCTGGTGTGCGGGGAGGGAGTCGTGGTCGATCCCGTCCAGCACGCTCGACCAGACCATTGCGAGGTTGACCTGTGCTTCAGCCAAGGTGACCTGCCACGGTTGCTGTCCCTTCGGTGCGGATCTGTTCGGTGCGGTCGGGGGGCGGTGAGGGGACGGGGGAGTGCGGTCCGGCGTGCGGGGGGAGGGAGGGCCCGGCGGGGCCCCTTCTCCCCATTGTCCTCCCCCAGGGGAGGCGCCGGGCCGGGGTAGCGGTGTGCGTTCGGTCGTTCGGGGCGTTCACGGCCTGTGGACAACCGGGGCGGCCGCCAGAGGCCAAGGGTTTGACTACCTCGGGGTATCCACAGCTTCAGGAGGTTGTCCACATCTTGTCCACAGGTTTATCCACAGGATGACAGCTTCCTGTGTATGACCGGAGGTTATCCACAATCCGCAGTTCACAGGGTGTGTACGGCGGTTTTCCACAGCTTGGCGGTGGCTGTGGACAGCGCCGAGGGCGAGTTATCCACAGGTTGAGGTTATCCACAGCTCCCACTCCCTGTGGAAGTCTCACACGCTGTGGACAACGAGTTGTCCACAGGGCGCGGGTAGACTGCTCTCCGTGGCGGCGACACGGTCGGTGCCGGCCGCTCCACCCGCGCGGGGGACGGTCAGCAGGGCTGATTTGACCAGGACCCGACCAGGTCGTATGTTCTTTATGCTTATGCCGACGATCCTGCCCGCACCCGTGTCCACCACGAGGTCGCGGCCCCGTCGCACGCACTGTAAGGCCCCGCATATCCTGGGGGTCTGTCGTAGTACTTTCCTGACACGCCCCTGGAGCCAGTAGTGAGCAAGCGTACGTTTCAGCCGAACAACCGGCGTCGCGCGAAGGTCCACGGTTTCCGGCTGCGCATGCGTACGCGCGCCGGTCGCGCCATCATCGCCTCGCGTCGTCGCAAGGGACGCGCCGCGCTGACCGTGAGCCACTAGGCCACGTCAAGCCTCAAGTCTTCACTGGGACCGGTCCGGCCTTCTCGCCGGTCGGTCCCTTTGTCGTGGGGCACGGAACCGGTAGCCGGGGGCCGTGCCGCACCCCTCTCCCGGAGGAACCCCGATGTTGTCGCCGGAGAACCGGATGCGCCACAGCGCCGAGTTCGGGACGGTCATGCGTTCCGGTCGGCGCTCCTCACGTGACGCCCTGGGCGTCGTCTACCTCGCCCCCCGGAAGCCTTCCCGCGACAGCGACACCACCGACGCGCCGCCACCGCCGCGCGTCGGTTTCGTCGTGAGCAAGGCCGTCGGGGGCGCCGTCGTCCGCAAGCGCGTCCAACGCCGCCTGCGCCACCTGATGCGCTCACGGTTGGCTGTTCTGCCAAACGGTAGCCTGCTGGTAGTGCGGGCCAGGCCCGCGGCCGCGAACCTGCGGCAGGAGGACCTGGCGGTACAACTCGACAGCGCGATCGCCGCGGCGCAGCGTCCCCGTGGGGCCGACAAGCGCCGACGCGGCCGCGGGGGCCAGCGCCCCGATCCGGTCGGGTCGGCGAAGAGTGAAGCAGACGGTGACCGTCGCCCCCCAGAGGGCGCAGAACGGTGGGCGAAGCAATGACCGAGCACAGACCGACGTCGTTCGCGCGGTTGCTGATCCTGCCCATCCGCGGTTACCAGCGCTTCATCAGCCCGCTCTTCCCCCCGGTCTGTCGTTTCTACCCCTCGTGCAGCGCGTACGGCGTCGAGGCGCTGCGCGTGCACGGGGGACTTCGCGGGTTGTGGCTGACGGCCAGGCGTATCGCCCGCTGCCACCCCTTCAACCCGGGGGGTCTTGATCCGGTTCCGCC
This sequence comes from Nocardiopsis sp. NPDC006938, assembly GCF_042869555.1. Classification (NCBI taxonomy): domain Bacteria; kingdom Bacillati; phylum Actinomycetota; class Actinomycetes; order Streptosporangiales; family Nocardiopsidaceae; genus Nocardiopsis; species Nocardiopsis sp. NPDC006938. Next base: position 121,986 of record NZ_JBIAGA010000013.1, read on the forward strand.
GCCCAAGGGGCGCCGGAACGAGGAGTCCGAGGAGTCTACGGGCGGAACCGGGCACGCCGGCACCGCTTCCGGGGACCAGTAGCTGAACCGAATCACCGAGGAGTTGGCCGGTGCTGGACTGGCTTTACAACATCATCGGCCACGTGTTGGTCTGGATCCACCAGGGTCTGACCATCGTTGGCCTGAACCCCGACAGCGGGTGGGCGTGGGGCCTGTCCATCGTGCTGCTGACCTGCCTGATGCGTCTGCTGATGGTGCCGCTGTTCGTCAAACAGATGAACACGCAGCGCAAGATGCAGGAAGTGCAGCCGAAGATCATGAAGCTTCGGGAGCGCTACAAGCACGACAAGGAGCGGCTCCAGCGGGAGTCGATGAAGCTCTACCAGGAGAGCGGCACCAACCCCATCATGGGTTGTCTTCCGCTGCTGCTCCAGATGCCGGTCTTCTTCGCCCTGTTCAGCGTGCTGCGCAGTGTCGCCGAGGGCAAGGTGCAGTTCGGCTTCACCCAGGAGCTGGCCGACAGCGCGCGTGAGGCGCTGATCTTCCACGCGCCGATCGCCGCGCAGTTCAACACCCCGCCGGAGGAGCTGCGGGCCCTGGGCGCGACCGACCCCATCATGGCCAAGGTCGTCATCGCCATCGCCTGTGTGGTCATGGGCGTCACGACGTTCCTCACCATGCGTCAGAGCATCAAGCGCAGCATCGCGCAGCAGCCCGACAACCCGATGATGCAGACCCAGAAGATCATGATGTACATGGCGCCGGCCTTCGGGCTCTTCGGCCTCATGATGCCCATCGGTGTGCTGGTCTACTGGGTCACCTCCAACGTGTGGACGATGGTGCAGCAGCACTTCCTGTACCGGAACCAGCCCGCCCCGGGCGAGACCGCCGACGCGGAGAAGGGCTCCTCCTCCAAGGGTTCGGCCAAGGGCATGCTCGGCCGGAAGAAGGCTCCGGAATCCGCTCCGGAACCGAAGGAACAGCCTAAGATCGAACGCAAACAGCCGAAGAAGCAGACGCGTTCCAAGCGCGGTGGCGGGCCCAAGTAGGGCCTCCCGGTTTCGTGTCGGCGTCGACGACCTCCGAGTGCGCAGGCGAGAATGCCCCTGAGGCGTACGGCGGCCAGTGACTGACGGATTGAGGAGACGGGATCGCTGTGGGAAGTAGCGAGGAAGAGGGCGGTGGCGTGGCTGTGGCTGACGCACCTGAGGCCGGGATCGACGTCGAGGCCCTGGAGAACGAGGGCGACATCGCCGCGGACTACATCGAGGGTCTGCTCGACATCGCGGACTTCGACGGCGACATCGACATGGACGTCGAGGGCGACCGCGCGATGGTCTCCGTCGTCGGGGCGACCCTGGACGAGCTGATCGGTGAGGAGGGGGAGGTCCTGGAGGCGCTCCAGGAGCTGACCCGCCTCGCCGTGCACCGGGCCACCGGTGAGCGGAGCCGTCTGATGCTCGACATCGGGGGCTACCGCGACGGCCGCCGCAAGGTGCTCTTCCAGATCGGTGCCGAGGCGGCTGAGAAGGTCAAGCAGTCCGGTGAGGTCCACCCGCTGGAGCCGATGACCCCGTTCGAGCGCAAGGTGGTGCACGACGCGGTCGCCGCGGCGGGCCTGCGCAGCGAGTCCGAGGGCGAGGAGCCCCACCGCTACGTGGTGGTCCACCCCGCCGACTAGGTCGGAACGCGGGAGGTTCGGGGGCGGTGTTTCACGTGAAACACCGCCCCTTCGTCATGCCCGGAGTGAAGGAGACCCCGTCGGGCGGTCCGGGTTCCGCGACGGAGCCGACCCGGGCGCAGGGGGTGTTTCACGTGAAACACGGGTGTGCCCCCCGCGTAGGATCGTCTCCGGGGACCTCCCCGCCACGAGTCGTCCCGCCCCCGGTGTCCCCGAGGGCGGCTCCGCGAGTGGAGTCGCGAACCACGCGACCCGTGTGGGGGAGGGGACGACCCCCGTGCGCGCGGACGGACGCGATCCGACGCGCGCTTTCCGCGTCGTCGTCGACCAGTCCCCATGTGGACAGGTCGACATGGCGACCCAACGGTTCATGGAAGTGACGATGGACGAGTTCCGACAGGTGGTGACCGATGACCTCGGGCACTGAGGAGCCCGGCGCTACGCTCCCCGCCCCGCCCCCGCAGGCCGTGGCGGTTTTCGGCGACAGCCTGCCCGTGGCGACCCGCTACGCCGAGCTGCTCGCCGACGACGGGGTGCGTCGCGGGCTGATCGGCCCGCGCGAGGTGCCCCGCCTCTGGGAGCGGCACCTCATCAACTGCGCCGTCGTCGAGGAGCTGATCCCCGAGGGCGCGGAGGTGGTGGACATCGGCTCCGGCGCGGGGCTCCCCGGGTTGGTGCTCGGTCTGCTGCGGCCGGACATCCGCATGACCCTCCTGGAGCCACTGCTGCGGAGGACGGTCTTCCTCGACGAGGCTGTACGGACGCTGGGGCTGACCAACGTGGAGGTGCGCCGGGGACGCGCCGAGGAGGCGCACGGCGAGGTGTACACCGACTTCGTCACCGCCCGCGCGGTGGCACCGCTCGCCCGTCTGGCGGGTTGGTCGCTCCCCCTGCTGCGCAAGGACGGAAGCCTGTTGGCCCTCAAGGGGGAACAGGCGGAGGCCGAACTGGCCGAGGCCCAGAAGGACGTTTCGAAACTGCGTCCTGGTGTGAGCGATGTGATCAGGGTGGGGCGGGGTAAAGTCGATCCCGCTACCACGGTCGTTCGCGTCACGGTGACATCCGACGGTGGTCCGCCCGCGCCGGGAGGCTCCCAGAAGAAGGCGCGGAACGGCAAGAAGAAGCGCGGACGGAAGAGGTGAACTCATTCGTGCCCCAGAACCCAGCCGACAACGCCGGTGTTTCACGTGAAACACCGGCAGGCGCCTATGGGGATCTGCTCGATGTGTCAGGTGAGACATCAGCGGACCCCACGGCGGGCCAGCCCCCTGTTTCACGTGAAACATGGAACGGCGCGGCGACCGCCGACAGCGTCCCCGACACTCCGCTCGCCCAGGCGGCCCGCGCCGCGATGGCGGGCCGCGGTCACGAGGAGCCGTGGCCCCGCCCCCGGTCCTGTCGCATCATCAGCGTCGCCAACCAGAAGGGCGGCGTGGGTAAGACCACCACGACGGTGAACATCGCCGCCGCCCTGGCCATGAACGGGCAGCGGGTCCTGGTGGTCGACCTCGACCCCCAGGGGAACGCCTCCACCGCCCTCGGCATGGAGCGCGACAACCAGACCCGGTCCATCTACCACTGCCTGGTCGAGGACGAGGAGATCCGCAAGCTGGCGCAGCCGGTTCCGGACATCCCCAACCTGTGGTGCGCTCCCGCGACGATCGACCTCGCGGGCGCGGAGATCGAACTGGTCTCCCTCGTGGCGCGAGAGGCCCGGCTCAAGCGGGCCTTCGCCGCCTACGACACCTCGGACCTCGACTACATCCTCATCGACTGCCCGCCCTCGCTGGGCCTGCTGACCGTCAACGCGATGGTCGCCTGTGACGAGGTCATGATCCCGATCCAGTGCGAGTACTACGCACTGGAGGGGCTCGGCCAGTTGCTGCGCAACGTGGAACTGGTCAAGTCCCACCTCAACACCGGGCTGTCCGTCAGCACGATCCTGTTGACGATGTACGACGGCCGCACCCGGCTCGCCCAGCAGGTCGCCGACGAGGTGCGCTCGCACTTCGGGGAACTCGTCCTGAAGTCGCTGGTGCCGAGGAGCGTCCGCGTGTCGGAGGCGCCCAGCTACGGGCAGTCGGTCATGACCTACGACCCGGGGTCGACCGGGGCGATGGCCTACCTGGAGGCGGCCCGTGAGATCGCCTTCCGAGCCGAAGGGCTCAACGCCGGCTGACGGCGGTTGTTTCACGTGAAACACTCCGCCCGGTCGTGAGGCCGACCGGGCGGTCGGAGACGCACTAGGAGTGTGGAGGGAGTTGCCGGTGAGCCAGCAGCGGCGCGGACTGGGCAAGGGGCTGGGGGCGCTCATCCCGCAGGGGCCGACCGTCCCCGCGCCGGTGGAGAGCGTCCGTGACACGGTGGTGTCCATCCCCGAACCCCCCTCGGCGCAGGGGCCGACGGAGATGCCTGACGGGACGTACCTGGAGGAGGTCGAGCTCGCCTCGATCACCCCCAACCCCCGACAGCCCAGGACGTACTTCGACGACGAGGCGCTGGACGAGCTGCGGGACTCGATCATCGAGGTCGGCCTGCTCCAGCCCGTCGTGGTCCGCAGGGTCGAGGGCGGGGACGAGCCCCGCTACGAACTGATCATGGGGGAGCGCCGGTTCCGGGCGAGCAAACTCGCGGAGCTCGAACGCATCCCCGCGATCGTCCGGCAGACGGACGACGACGAACTGCTCCGGGAGGCGCTCCTGGAGAACCTGCACCGACAGCAGCTCAACCCGTTGGAGGAGGCCGCGGCCTACCAGCAGATGCTGGACGACTTCGGCACCACCCAGGGGGAGCTGGCCCAGCAGGTCGGCAAGTCCCGCTCGCACATCTCCAACACCCTGCGCCTGCTCAACCTCCCGGGGAAGGTGCAGACGCGGGTGGCCGCAGGGGTGCTCAGCGCGGGACATGCCCGGGCCCTGCTGGCGATCGAGGACCCCGAGGCGCAGGAGCGTCTGGCCCAGCGGGTCAACGACGAGGGGCTGTCGGTCCGTTCCCTGGAGGAGATCGTCGCGCTCCGGGAGATTCCGGCCGCGGAGCGGCCCGCCCGGGCCGCCGCCGCCCGGGTCGACAACCCCCCGCAGGTCGAGGAGTGGGCGACGCGCCTCGGCGACCGGCTCGACACCACCGTGAAGGTGGACATCGGCCGGAAGAAGGGCAAGATCGTCGTGGAGTTCGCGACGATGGAGGACCTGGAGCGGATCATCGCCCAGATGGGCCGGGGGGTCTGACCCCTCCACCTCACGCGCGATGGCGGTGTTTCACGTGAAACACCGCCATCGGCGTCCCCAGGCGTCCGCTGCGCCGCGTTGCGGGTCCGTGTGGAGGCGGGGCCCGCCCGGACGCCGAGAGGCCCCCAGGGGCGACCTGGGGGCCTCTCGCGCGACTGCGGCGCTCCGGGCTACAGGAACTCCGCGAGCTCCTTCTCCAGGAGGCGCGTCGGCTTGGCACCGATGATCTGCTTCACGACCTCGCCGTCCTTGTACACGTTCATGGTCGGCAGCGACAGCACGTTGTAGGCGCGCGGGGTCTCGGGGTTCTGGTCGGTGTTGATCTTCACCACGTCGATCTTGTCGCCGTGGTTCGCGGCCAGCTTGTCCAGGACCGGGGCCATCTGCTTGCAGGGACCGCACCAGTCGGCCCAGAAGTCCACCAGCACGGGCTTGTCGTTCTTGAGGACGACCTCCTCGAAGGAGGCGTCGGTGGCGTTCTTGACGGTGGACACTGCTTGGTTCTCCTTGCGTCGACGAAACCGGGTGAGGGGAGCGGAAGCTAGTTGCCTCGCGCGGCGAGGAAGCGCTCGGCGTCCAGGGCGGCGGAGCAGCCGGTGCCCGCGGCGGTGATCGCCTGGCGGTACTGGTGGTCCACGACGTCGCCCGCCGCGAAGACGCCTTCGAGGTTGGTCCGCGTGGACGGGGCGTCCACCTTCACGTACCCCTCCTCGTCGAGCTCGATCTGCTTCTGGAAGAGCTCCACGCGCGGGTCGTGGCCGATCGCGACGAACAGGCCGGTGACGTCCAGCGTGCTGGTCTCGTTCGTCTTGTTGTTGACCAGCTTCAGGCCGCTGACGCGGTCCTCACCGACGACCTCGGTGATCTCGGTGTTCCAGAGGAAGGTGATCTTGTCGTTGGCCAGGGCGCGCTCGGCCATGATCCTGCTGGCGCGCAGCTCGTCGCGGCGGTGGATGACCGTCACCGACTTGGCGAAGCGGGTGAGGAAGAGGGCCTCCTCCATGGCGGTGTCGCCGCCGCCCGCCACGGCGATGTCCTGGTCGCGGAAGAAGAAGCCGTCGCAGGTGGCGCACCAGGAGGTGCCCCGGCCGGACAGTTCCTTCTCACCGGGGATGCCCAGCTCGCGGTAGCCGGAGCCGGTGGCCAGGATGACGGTGTGCGCGAGGAAGGTCTCGCCGCCCGCGGTGACCTCCTTGACCGGCTTGGTCAGGTCCACGTCGGTGACGTCCTCGGGAACCAGCTCGGCGCCGAAGCGCTCGGCCTGCTTGCGCAGGTTGTCCATGAGGTCGGGGCCCATGATCCCGTCCGGGAAGCCGGGGAAGTTCTCCACGTCGGTGGTGTTCATGAGCGCACCGCCGGCCGTGATGGACCCCTCGAACACCAGCGGGCGCAGTTCCGCGCGCGCGGCGTACACGGCAGCGGTGTAACCCGCCGGTCCGGAACCGATGATGATGACATTGCGGACGTCACTCACGCTCTAGGCCCTTCACACAGTCGCTGCCCGGCCACAGTGCTGTGACAGGGAAAAGATGGTTAGCACAACCGATGGTAGGCGCACGCCATTCCCGGTCCGACATCCTCGCAGCGTACGGGGGTGGGGTATGGGTCTCAGCCCCGTCCCGGCCGTCCGGCGCGCCCCCGGCCCAGGGCCGCGCCGACCGCCACGGCCACGCCCCCGGCGGCGGCCCCCCACATCGCGTTCAGGGCCAGTACCGGGAGCACGGCCACGGGGCGGGCGAGCGGCCCTTGGAGCCCCTCTCCCAGGAGCGGCGACAGCACCGCGCCGAGCAGGATCGCGAGCACGCCGTAGGCCACCCCCGCGCACACCAGGGTGACGAAGGGCCGCGGTACGTGCGCCACGACCACGGCCGCCACCCACGTGGCCGTCACGAGCAGGGTGGTCCCCACCTGGGCCCAGGGCGTTCCGACCGCTTCGGCGACACCCGTGGCGTTCGCCAGGGGGCGCACCAGGGCGAGCGCGCCCAGGCTGAGCACCAGGGACCAGGGCACACCGGGCGGGGGCGCCGGGGCCGGGGACGGTGGGCGGTTCATGGGGCTCCCTCGCGGAGGTCCGGCGGCGGACACCGGACGGCGGACTCCGCCCGGTCATCCGGAGGCTACGGAGCCCCGCCCCGGCGGGGCGTCCGCCAACGGGCCCAGGGCGGTACGTCGAGACGCGTACGCGGACGCGCCCGGGAACCGGGGTGCCGCCGGTCCGGTCTCCGTAGAATCGCGGCATGTCCGAGCGCCCCGGCCCACAGGAACCGTCCGGCCGCCAGGCCGTCGTCGTCGACGCCCTCCTGGGGTTCGCCGTGTTCGCGGTGGTGGCGATCGCCATCGGCGCGGGCATCGGAGGGGGCGACCTCCCGCCGGCCGTCGCCTACGGCTTCGCGACCGCGCTCGGTCTGCTCATGCTCGTCCGGCGCCGCTGGCCCCTGGCGGTCCTCGTGGTCACCGCCGTCCTCCTCGTGGCCTACTACGTCGCGGACCTGCCGGTGATCGGGCTCGCGGTGCCCGTGTCGGCCGCGCTGTACTCCGCCGCGGCCTTCGACCGCACCCGGTGGGCGGTCGGGGTCGCGGCGGCGCTGGTCGGTGTCTCCACGACCGCGCGGCTGTCCGAGGGGCAGGACCCGGCCTTCCTCCTCGGGTACGAGCTGGTGACGACCATGGCCGTCATGGGTGCGGCGATCGCCCTCGGCGACGGCGCCCGGCAGCGGGCGGAGGGCGCCCGCCAACGCGCGCTGATCGCCGCCCTGGACGCCCAGGCGCGGGAGGCGGAGTCGGCCGAGCTGCTGGCCCGAGAACGCGCCCGGATCGCCCGCGACCTGCACGACGCGGTCGGCCACCACCTGTCGGTGGTCTCCCTGCACACCTCGGTGGCGGCCGAGGCCCTGGAGGAGGGAGAGACCGATCTCCCCGTGGCCCGCGCCGAGCTGGAGCACGTCTCCCAGGCCGCGAGCGAGGGATTGCGGGACCTGCGCGCCACGGTGCGGGCGCTGCGTGAGCCGGAGGACGGAACCGGGGCCGGTGACGGAGGCGGGGCCGGCCGGGTCGCCGGGCTCGCCCACCTGGACGGGCTGACGGCCTCCGTGCGGGCGGCCGGGCTGGACGTGGAGGTCGTCGGAGAGGGCGGCAAGGGCCTGCCCGGGCTGGTGGACGCGACCGCCTACCGGGTGGTGCAGGAGGCGCTCACGAACACGCTCCGGCACGCGCGGGCCCGTCGCGCCCAGGTCGTGCTCGTCCGCACGGAGGAGGCACTCATCGTGACGGTCGCCGACGACGGGTCGGTGGTGCCGGGGAACACCGCGGACGGGGGCGCGCCCGACACCGGGCGAGGAGGAACGGGGCTGGCTGGAATGAGGGAGAGGGTGCGCATGGTGGAGGGGACTCTGGAGGCGGGGCCGGTGCCCGGCGGCGGGTTCCGGGTACGGGTCCGACTGCCGATCGGTGGCGGCGCGTGAACGGGGCCACGAGGGTGCTGCTCGTGGACGACCAGGAGCTCGTCCGCGCCGGAGTACGCGCCCTGCTGGAGCGCGACGGCGACATCGAGGTGGTGGCGGAGGCCCGGGACGGACGCGGGGCGCTGGTCGAGATCGACCGCTTCCGGCCGGAGGTGGTGCTGCTGGACCTCCAGATGCCCGTCATGGACGGCCTCGGCGTGCTGCGGGAGCTGGAACGTCGACGTGTCGACACGTCGGGGCGCCGACATGTCGACACGCGGGTGGTGGTCCTCACCACCTTCGGCGAGGACGACAACGTCTTCTCCGCGCTGCGCCTGGGGGCCGCGGGGTTCCTGCTCAAGGACGCCGGACCGCGCGAGCTGCGGGAGGCGGTCCGCACCGTGGCGGCGGGCGAGGGCCTGCTCTCGCCGGGGGTGACCCGGAGGGTCATCGAGCGGCTGGCCGGGACCGGCCCCCCGCCCGGTGCCGGTGAGCGGCTGGACGGGCTCACCCCCCGCGAACGCGAGGTGCTCGGGCTCGTCGGCCGGGGGCTGACCAACCAGGAGATCGGCGCCGAACTGCACCTCAGCCCGGCGACCGCCCGCACCCACGTGGGCCGTCTGCTGGCCAAGCTCGGGGTACGCGACCGGGTCGGGCTGGTGGTGCTGGCCTACGAGACCGGTCTGGTGCGCGCGGGGGGAAACCGCTGAGAGGTCGGGCCGGTGTCCGCGCCGAAGGCGAGGGGGCGACGCCCGCGCGCCGCCCCGGAGAAAGGTCCGCTACAGGGGGCGCTGCGCGATCACGCCGTCGCCGACGGGGGCGCCGCCGGAACAGCTCGAGCGGTCGAGGACGACCACCCCGGCGCCCTTGGTGTCCTGGGTGAACAGGACCCACACCGGCGTCGGTGTCCCGCCGCCGTCGTAGAGGGCCTCGTCGACCAGGGTGACCCGCAGGCCGCTCTCGCTCTCGAATCCCGTGACGCACTCCTGGAGCTCGGGGCTCAGCTGGGGGAGTGCCTGGGCGCCCGCCCCCTCGGAGCCCTCCAACGCCCGTGCCGAGGCCGCGACCTCCGCCGCCTGGTCGGCGAGGCCGTCCTCGGTGTAGACGGTTCCGCTGCTGAGCGAGGTCGCGGAGTAGGACTGGGCGGTGTCGGGAGCGGACTCGGGGGCGCTCTCCTCCAGCAGGGGAGAGGCGGCACCGGAGTCCTCGTGCCCGCTCATCTGCCCGTTGAGGATCGCGGCGCCGCCGCCGACCACGAACACGGTCGCGGCCGCGACCGCCATCAGGTGCGGCAGGCCGAACCCGCGCCGTCCGGTGAGGGGCACCACCGGTGCCAGGCGCTCCCGTTCGGGTGCCCCGGTCCCGTCGGCGGTGTCGTCGTCTTCCGTCCCCTCGGGGGGTTCGGAGGCGGTGGGTGAGGAGGGCGTCCCGGTCTCCCGGTCCGAGGCACGGGCGGCCACGGCATCGGCGATCCGGTCGTCGAGGAGGTCCGCGACGTCACGTGGGAGCGCGGGGGCGGGCGCGTCGGCGAGGACGCGCGTGACCCCGGAGAGGTCGTCGAGGACCGTGGCACAGGTCGCGCAGGTCTCTATGTGTGCGGCAACGGAGCGTTCCTCGTCGGGGTCCAGGAGGTCCTCGGCGAAGAAGGCGAGTGCCTCCACGTCTGGGTGGGACGTCACGATGGGTTGGCACCTCCTCTCCCAGATGTGACGTCTCGCGGATGCTGAGGGTTCCTTAGATGGGCGAGTGTGGGAAGAAGTTTGGCGCGACCTCGGGCACACCGGCTCTTGACCGTGCCCGCGGCCACGTCGAGGATCTGCGCGGCCTCGTCCACGCGGTAGCCGAGCATGTCCACCAGGATCAGCGCCATCCGCTGGTCCAGCGGGAGGAGTTCCAGGGCGGCGTGCACGTCCAGACGGGCCTCGGTCTGCGAGGCGTGGTCGTGCCCGCCGCCGGAACGGCTCAGGCGGTCGTTGGAGATGACGTCGAGGGTCTCGTCCTCGGTCGGGGTCGCCGGACGCACCTTGCGGCGTCTGAGGCGGTCGTGGCAGGCGTTCACCACGATGCGGTGCATCCAGGTGCTGACCTGCGACTCACCCCGGAACCGGTCGGCGGCGCGGAACGCGGACATGAACGCGTCCTGGAGGGCGTCCGAGGCCTCCTCGGGGTCGCCCATCATCCGGACGGCGACAGCCCAGAGGCGCTCACGGTGACGGCGAACCAGAACCGCGAACGCCTGGTCGTCACCCTGAGCGTGCCTCGACAACAGCTCCCGGTCAGGAAGCTCCTGGGCCGCGTCCATCAGCGCTGATCACATACCCCACACAGTAGAACTTAGGTCCCGCGAACCTCGACCTCGTAAATCGTCCCACGGTACTTGGAACCGTCGGCGGGCAGGGCGGTGAACCAGACCACCACGTACTGGCCGGTCACGGCCTCGTCCAGGGTGACGGTCTGCTCGCCGCTGACCTGCCCCTCCCAGACGGCGGGGAGGCTGGAGTCCAGGCTGGCGTCGTCGGAGGCGGAGTCGCTGTCACCGATCCTGATCTGTACCCCGTAGTCGCGGGAGGGGAGCGCGAGGTCGACCTCGCGCACCTCCTGGCTGGAACCCAGGTCCAGGATCAGCCCGACACCGGACTTCTTGGTGCCCATGGGGTCGTTGTAGCCCTCGGTGTTCCAGGCGGTGCCGGGGTCGCCGTCATGGGCCAGCGGAGCGTTCTGGCCGTGCTCGGTGTTGTCCCCGAGCGGGTCGAAGCCGTCGGAGCCCGCGATGTCGAGGACGACCAGCTCGGCCTCCTCCGGGACCTCGTCGGTCGCGTTGGCGGTGGGGTCGGCCTCGCCGTCCGTGCCCGAGTTCATCATCGAGCCGAACGTCCAGGCGCCGACGACGACCGCCACGAACACCACCAGCGCCATCGCCCCCACCAGGACGCGCTTGGCGGACAGGCCGCCCTCACGGGCCTCCCGCTGGTCCATGCGTGAGGGGGCCGGGCGCGAGCCCGCGCGAGCCGGTGCGGCCGCCGCCGCGGAGGAGGTGCGGCTGGTGCGCCGCTGGTTGTTGGTGGCGTCGAACTCGCCCGTGCGCCGGGAGGTCCCCGGCTCGGGCGGTGCGGTCTCGGCGGGTGAGACCGGCAGCGGAATGAGCCGGGGCACGTCCGCCATCGCCGCGCAGAACTCGGCCGGGGTCGCGATGGGCGGGCCGGGCACCATCTGCCCCACGAGCTGGGGCAGGGCCGCGCGGGTGGTGATGGAGGCCAGGGGCTCGCCCACCCCCTGACGGAGCTGCCCGGGCGGGTAGGGGCCCATGGGGCCCTGGGGTGCGCCGGGCAGGCCGCTCTGCGGGCCGGTCGGCCAGTACCCGGTGAGGGCCGCGTAGAGCAGGTTGCCCAGGCCCTGGGCGTCCACGGCCCCGGGGTTGGGGACGTTGTTGCCGAGCAGCGCGGCGTCCACACCGATGCCGGTGACCTTGACGGCCCCGCCGCTGCTCCACATGAGCTTGCCGGGTGTCAGGCACAGGTGGTGCAGGCCGCCGGCGTGCGCGGCGGCGATGGCCTCGGCGGCCTCGGCCACCAGGCCCGCGGCGCGCTCGGGCTCCATGGGGCCCTGGGCCAGCAGTTCGGCGAGGGAGGAGCCGATGACCCACTCCTCGACGACGTAGGGGACGGGAGTGGTGTCGTCGGCGTCGAAGACCTGGGTGACGCGGGCGTCCGGGATACGACTCGTGGCGCGGGCCGCGCGCACCACCTCTGACGTGCGGGGGAAACCCTCAGCGAAGGTCCACACCGCGACGGGGCGCGCGAGCGTCTCGTCGGTGGCCTTCCAGCGGGTCGCGCCTCCGGTCTCGCTCACCACGGTGTCGAGTCGGTAGCGGTTGGCCAGCTTCGCCCCGGGTTCGATCAGGAAGGTGCTCATGATGGGAGTGACGGGTGACAGTGCCGTTGTTCGCGTGCCGCCGTCGCGGACGCACGCGCGGGGGTTCGGCCCTGTCTGCTGTCCCCAGCCTCCCTTCGGGCAGCTCGGATAAACGATGCTCTGGCGGTAAAGCGGTGCCTGTCCATGCTAGGACGCGTGAACAGGCCCTTTGGAGGACATCGGATGCCACTCCATCTTCCGGGACATACCCGGGCGCGGGTACCCAACATCATCCATTACAGGTGATCAGCGGCGTCGCAACCTGGTTCTGACCACATCCAGGAAAGCTGTGACTTCTGTCACTTTGAGGAACTTGGCGGCGACAACGAACAGTACGGCACCGACCAGACCTCCGGCCACCATCGACGCGAGCGCGGGCCACACGTCGCCGGGGAGACCGTCGAGGGAGTAGATCATCAGGACGCCGAACGCGGCCGCCGGAACCGTTGCCACGTGCAGCTTGACGAGGGTCGCCGCGGTCCTGCGGCCGTCGAGACCGTTCAGCCTCCTGTTGAGGAGATACCACATGATGACCGAACCGACCACGTAGTAGAGACCGTAGGGCACCGGCAACCACACCACGATGTCCTGCGGGCGGTCCGCCAGGAAGTACAGCAGGCTGAGCGCGGTGACCGCGTGCGCGATCTCGGAGGGGATCGACACCAGGGCGGGGGTGCGCGTGTCGCCCAGCGCGTAGAACACGCGCATCTGGAGCTGGAACAGCGTGAACGGGATCAACATCACGCAGAAGACCATGAGGATGCGCCCGATCGCGGCGGCGTCCTCGGCGCTGGTGCTGCCCTGCGCGTAGATCATCACGCAGAACGGGACGGCGAAGACGATCATCGCCACCGCGATGGGCACGATCAGGACCGACGAGAGCCGGAAGCCCCGGGAGAAGTCGCTGCGCACCTGGTCCTTGCGCCCGGCCGCGACGTGCTCGCTCATCCGGGGCAGCAGGGCCGTGATCACCGAGACGGCGATGATCGCGTACGGCAGCTGGAACAGCATCGACGCGAACTTGTACGCCGCGATGCCCGAGCCGGTCTCGTAACCGAGGTCGGCCGCCATCGATCCGGCGCGGGTGGCGACGTTGGTGGAGACGAGCGCGCCCACCTGGGCCACGACGATGTAGAGCATCATCCACGAGGCGGCACTGGCCGCCTCGCCCAGCCCGGAACCGCGCAGGTCCAGACGGGGCCGCCAGCGGAAGCCCGCCGCGGCGAGCGCCCACACCAGCACGGCGGCCTGGACGACCTGGCCGACCGCGGTGCCCAGGCCCAGCAGGGCGAGCTCGCCGGAGGTGATCGTGTCCGGGGTGCGGCCGGGACCGGCCACGGACAGGAACCACAGGCAGACGCCGATGATGACGACGTTGTTGAGCACCGGAGCCCACATGGGCGCACCGAACCTGTTGCGCGCGTTCAGCATCGCGCTGGCCAGGCCGCTGGCGCCGATGAAGAAGATCTGGAGCACCAGGTACCGCGCGAGGATGACCGAGACCTCGTACTGCGCCCCGCTGAACCCGCCCGCGTAGATCCGGATGAACCACTCCGCGACCAGCACCGACACCAGGGTCAGCACGAACAGCGCGAGCAGCATCAGCGTGACCAGCCGCTGCTCGGTCCGGTCGCCGCCGTCGTCGTCCAGCTTGCGCCGCTTGACGAGGAACGGGACGAACACGCTGGCCAGCAACCCGCCGATGAGCAGGTCGTAGATCATGTACGGCACCATGCCGGCGGTCTGGTAGGCGTCGCCCAGCAGCTGGGTGCCGATCGCGGCCGCCAGCACGATGGTGCGGACGAACCCCGTCACACGCGAGGCGATGGTGCCGACCGCCATGATCGCCGTCGACCTGGCGATGTTGCCGGGACCGGTGTGCGTGGCACCGCCGATCTCGTCGCCGTCCTCCAGACCCGCGCGGTCGGCGGTACCGACGTCACCGATCTCGCTCGGGTCCCGGACCGTTTTCAGGCCGGGCTCCGGCTCGGTCCGGGGTTCGACGCGTTCGTAGGCGTCGAGCACGTCCTCGGGCATCACCAGGTGGTGACGGGACGCGCCCTCGCGGGTGTCCTCGGGTCCGGGCTCCGGACCGTCGGCGTGTTGACGGAGGTGATCGCTGGACACCGTGGGGTGGTCCTTTTCTTCGACTCTTACGGCTGGGGTCTCCGGCGGGGGCGGGGCCGGAAGGGGTCACGGCATCTATCGACGCAGGCGGCCGCGGACGAGTTCCACGGCGGCGCTCAGCTCGGGGACGCGCAGCAACCGGGCGCAGACCAGGAAGAGCAGGGCACCGGCGGCACAGCCCGCGAGGGGCGCGCCGACGTTGGTGGCCAGACCGGGACCGACCCGCGTCTCGAAGAACCAGAGCACACCGAAGCCCGCCGCGATGCTGGGAACGACGGCCAGGTGCAGCCGCAACAATGTGCCAATCACGTGCTTTCCGTCAAGTCCCCCGATACGTCGGCTGAGGATCTGACCAGCGAGGGTCAGGCCGGAGACGAACGAGAGCATGAAGCCGGAGGCGACGCCGACGACCACCAGGTCGGGCGGCAGCAGCAGGTAGGCGACCAGGGCCAGACCGCTGTGAACGGCGAGGTTGGCCAGGCCGATCAGGGCCGGGGTGCGGGTGTCGCCCATGGCGAAGAACACGCGCAGCATGAGCTGGAAGACGGTGAACGGCAGCAGGCCGAGCGACATCACGGCCAGGATCTGGCCGATGGCGGCCGCGTCGGCGACCGACACCGAACCCCGGGCGAACGCCAGCACCGACAGGGGCTCGGCGAACAGGGCGACCGCGAACGCGACCGGGACCAGGACGAAAGCGGAGATCCGCAGCGTGCGGGAGAAGTCGGAGCGGACGGAGTCCCAGTCGCGGTCGTCGGCGTGCGCGCTCATGCGGGGGAGCAGGACGGTGATCAGCGAGACCGCGATGATCGCGTAGGGGAGCTGGAAGAGCTGGTACGCGAGGTTGTAGGCGCTGATACCCGCGCCCACGTCCAGGCCCTGCTCGATGCTGGCCACGTTGGCGGCGTTGGCGATGTTGGTGGTGATCCACAGGCCCGCCTGGGTCAGGAGGGTGTAGAGCATCATCCACCCGGCGGTGCGCAGCGCCTCGCCGAGCCCGGAGCCGCGCAGGTCCAGGCGGGGCCGCCAGCGGTAACCGGTGCGGGTCAGCGCGACGAACAGCACCAGGGCCTGGAGGGCCATACCGGCGGCGGTACCCGCGCCCAACAGGGTGAGTTCGCCGGTGCTGACGGTCTCCGGGGTGCGGCCCGGTCCCGCCACGACCAGGAACATCGCGGCCACGCCCATGATGACGACGTTGTTGAGTACGGGGGCCCAGACGGCGGCCCCGAACTTGCCGCGGGTGTTGAGCATGGCGCTCAGCAGGCCGCTCAGGCCCACGAAGAAGATCTGTGAGAGCAGGAAGCGGGCCAGGTAGACCGACGCCTCGAACTGCAACGGGGTGAACCGGGAGCCGTACAGCCAGATGAGGGCCTCGGCGGCCAGGATCGCGACCGTGGTCACCAGCAGAAGCGCCAGCACCATGGAGGTGAACAGGCGGTCCTCGGTGGCCTTGCCGCCGTCGGCGTCGCGCTTGCGCCGCTTGACCAGGAACGGGATGACCACGGAGGCCATTAGGCCGCCGATGAGCAGGTCGTTGAGGATGAAGGGGATCGTGTGCGCGGTGTGGTAGGCGTCACCAAGCAGGTGGGTGCCGATCGCGGCGGCCAGCACGATGGTGCGGGCGAACCCGGTGATACGTGAGGCCATGGTGCCCACGGCCATGATCATGCTGGAGCGCATCATGCCCCCGGAACCGGAACCGGAACCGGAGTCGGAGCCCTCCTGCGGGGCGGGGCCGTCCGGTTCGGGGAGTTCGCCCTCCTCGTGGGAGGGGGTCGGGCCGCCGGTGGGCCGGACGGCGCTGTCACCGGGCATGGGCCCCTCATGGGGGTTCCTACTGTGCCGGGGCGTGTAACGGGGGGACTGTTCGTCGCCGTTCGGGGAGTCGGTGACCACCGTGGATCAGGGTTCCTTTCGTCTGACGGGGAGGGGGCGGGCCGCGGCGCCGCGGGCACGGCTCCGCGGTTCAGGGGGTGGCGGTCACTTTCCGGAGCCGCTGTCGTCGGGGCGTTCCCCCGCCGAGGGGGTGTCGTCCGCCGTGCCGTCCGACGTGTCGGAGGCCGCGGGGGCGTCGTCCGCGGGGGGCGGGTCCGAAGGGGCCGTTCCGTCGTGAGGCGGCTCGTCGTCGCGGGTGGCGGCCGCCTCGTCGGTGGCCGTGTCGCCGTTCGCGTCGTCGTCGGTGGCGTCGTCACCGGGCGCGGAGCCGTCGTCGGCGGACGTACCGCCGTCCTTCGCGGAGCCCTCTCCACCGTCCCCGGGCCCGTCCCCGGGCCCGTCGCCGGACTCGGCCGCGCGGGCCTTCGCCGCCTGCTTGCGGGCCCACTTGCGCAGTGCCCGGGGAGCCAGCGCCGCGATCAGGATCAGCAGGCCGATCCCGCTGATCAGCAGGGCCTGCGTGCCCAGTCCCGTGGCGTTCACCTGGATCAGTGTGTCCTGCGAGCTGATCGGCTCGCCGTCGGCGTTCTGGAGACTGACGTGCACGTTCGTGCTGCCGTTGATCCTGGCCGACAACGGCACGTACACGGTGGTCTTGGCGCCCGGGGCGATCTCGAAGTGGTGCGTGTACTCACCGATGCTCAGCCGCTCGGAGTTCTCCGAGTACAGCGACAGGTACACGTAGACGGTCTCGTCCTCCAGGTCGTTGGCGACCAGCACACCGGTGGTCCCGGTGCTGCTCGCCAACGTGACCGGCTCGCCCGGGATGACGCGCACGTCCTCCCTGCGGCTCTGCACCGCCCGGACCACCAGCGAACGCGTGGCCCCGGCCAGCGCCTCGCGGTCCCGCCAGTAGACCGACTCCAGCCGCACCAGCGAAGGCCGGAACGGGTCCCGGTCACCGACCAGGATGCTGTTGAACAGGCGCACGTCGCGGCTGACGTCCTCGACCTGGCCGAGATAGGTGGAGCTGAGCCCCTCCCCGTAGGCGTCGTCCGCCAGGTCGAGTTCCTCGCGGGTGTCCTCGCGCTCCTCCGCGTCGGGAAGCTCGATCCGGTCCAGGCGCTCTGGGGAGAGCCAGGGCAGGTCGTCCGTGGCCGCGAGCACCCCGGCGGCGAACTCGGGGCTCGGGTCCCACCCGGGCTCGGGCGCCGCGACGACCACCCGGTCGCCGCCGCCGTTCTCCCCGGCGATCATCGCGGTCTCCGCGGCGAAGCGCTGGAGGGCCAGGGCGGACTCGCCCGGTTCCCACGAGGGCATCGACAGCACGCTGGTCAGACCGGGGTCGGTGACCAGGGCGAAGGACTCCTCACCCTCGTCCTCGCCGCTCGCGGGCAGCGGTGCCTGCGCCCCCGGGGTCGTGGAGATCCACGAGGCGGGCGGGAGCACCTCCTCGGACAGCAGGAAGCGCCGGGCGCCGTGCTCGGTGTAGAGCTCCTGGACCCGTTCGTCCATGAGCCCGCCCGGCGGAAGCGCGAACCTGTCGTCGGCGTCGAGGCCGAGCGCGCGCGCCGTGGCCTCCTGCCCGAGCCGCAGTGAGGCCTCGGCGTCGCCGTTCATGTCGTTCAGGAGCAGGGCGACGAGGTCGGCGCTGGCGTAGGGGGTGGCCACGACGGTGTCGGCGGCCAGGACCTCACGCGCCTCGCGCAACCACACCTGGGCGGCCACGTCCGCCTCCCGCTCCACGCGGACCGGCTCCTGGGCGGGGTCCTCCTCCAGGTCGGCCAGGACCTGGTGGTCCTCCGCCGCCATGCGCAGGACGTCGTCGAGGGTGCCGGGGTCGACGGCCCAGGCGATCGGGACGCCCTCGGAGCGCGACGGCGCCTCCTCTTCGGCGGTGTCCGCGTCCCCGTTCCCGTCCGCGTCGTCCGAGTCCTCCTCCGGGCCGTCCCCGCCCTCGTCGGTGGCCTCGGGGGAGGCCGAGTCCGCGCTCTCCTCGGCGGTGGCGTTCTCACCGGGTGAGGGCGAACCCTCCGGGGACGGCTCGTCCCGGTCCAGGCCGAGTTCCTTGACGAGGTCCTCGTCACCGGGGTCGAAGGAGACCGGGACCTGGGCACCGGCCTCCAGGAGCCTCCCCAGGCGGCCGTCGGCGCCGACCGAACCGTGCAGCTCGTCGCCGAGGAAGGTGTCGTCGTCGGCGCGCTGGGGGGCGGCCATCAGCGGCCAGACCCAGGCCAGGTCCAGGGAGGGCGCGTCGTCGTCGGCCGTGTAGGGAAGGAAGGTGTACTGGGCGCCGAGGACGTCGCCGTCACCGTCGAGGGCCTCGACGACCATCGGGTACACGCCGTAGGCGGTCAGGCCGAGGTCCTCGGCCTTGGTGCTCAGCGCGTACTCCAGGGTGCCGTCGGCCTCCAGCCTCCCCTCGAACTCCTGGTCCGGCCCGCTGGCACTGGGCTGCCAGTCCTCGCCGCCCGCGAAGTCGTCCAGCTCGTCGCGCGAGGTGAAGGGGTGCCGCGAGTACCGCATACGGACGGTGACGTCCCTGACGGTCTCCCCGGTGGTGTTGGTCACCTCGCCCGCCACCCGCAGGGTGCTGTCCTCGTCCACGGAGTCCGGGGTGATCCGGTCCACGACGAGCGGGGCGGCGGCCCCCTCCTCGTCGGGCTCGGCCGACGCGGGGGAGAGGGTGGCCGGTAGCGGAAGCAGAGCGGCGGTCATGGCCATGACCGCGGCCGCGGAAGCAGTTCGACGCAACGCTTGGTTTCCTGATTCGGGTCCAGGTGTCCGTCCCGCCAGGGATACGGAAGGTGGGGCGGGGTCGGTCGGGGTGCCCGCGCGGTGCGCTCGGCCCCAGCGGGGCTGGTGGCCGCGGGCCGACCGTGACGTGCCACCACTCCCCCCGAAGATACCGCGTTCCCCGAACCCCGGTTCTGGTGCGGACCGTTGATCGCGGACGTGGTCGGCCCACCCTTTCATCCGCCGGGGCCCGACACCAGGGCCGCCACAGGCCCTCGGGCGGGTGAAACCGATTCGCGGTGACCCCGTGTGGCCGCCTAACCTGCGTGGTGTGCCGAACACAGATCCTTCGCGAGAGAACGACGCCGACAGGGACCCGTCCGCCGAGGTGAACCCGCCTTCGGGCGGGCTCAGCGGCGCTCGGCGAGCGGCGGTCGCCGCGTTGGTCGAGTCGATCCAACCGGTCGCCGACGAGTTGGGCGAGCGTTTCGACTCCCACGGTCAAGAGCTGGCCGTCGTCGGGGGGCCGGTCCGCGACGCCCTCCTCGGCCGCGCCTCCAACGACGTGGACCTGACCACCGACGCCGTCCCCCAGCGCGTCCTCGAACTCATCGACGGCTGGGCGGACTCCGTGTGGACCGTCGGTATCGAGTTCGGCACCGTGGGCCTGCGCAAGCGCGGTCTCCAGCTGGAGATCACGACGTACCGCAGCGAGTCCTACTCGCCCAAGTCCCGTAAGCCCGAGGTGGCCTACGGCACGAACATCCACGACGACCTGCTGCGCCGCGACTTCACCGTCAACGCCATGGCGGTGCACCTGCCGAGCGGCGAGTTCGTCGACCCCTTCGGGGGCCTGGCCGACCTCGACGCCGGTGTGCTGCGCACCCCGGGCCGTCCGGAGGACTCCTTCAGCGACGACCCGCTGCGTATCATGCGCGCGGTCCGCTTCGCCGCCCAGCTCGGCTTCTCCCTGGCCCCCGAGGTGGCCGAGGCCGCCCGGAACATGGCGGACCGGCTCACCATCGTCTCGGCCGAGCGCGTCCGGGACGAGCTCACCAAGCTGATGCTCAGCCCGGACCCGAGGCGCGGCATCGAGCTCATGGTGGACCTGGGCATCGCCGACCACGTCCTGCCGGAGATCCCCCGGATGCGGTTGGAGATCGACGAGCACCACCGGCACAAGGACGTCTACGAACACTCGCTCACCGTCCTGGACCAGGCCATGGACCTGGAGCGCGAGCGGGGCCACGAGCCCGACCTCGTGCTGCGGTTGGCCGCCCTGCTGCACGACATCGGCAAGCCGAGGACCCGTGCCTTCGAGGGCGGCAACCGGGTGACCTTCCACCACCACGAGGTGGTGGGCGCCTCCATGAGCCGCAAGAGGCTGTCCGCGCTGCGCTTCCCCAAGGACGTCGTCACCCAGGTGAGCACGCTGGTCGCGCTGCACCTGCGGTTCCACGGTTACGGGCGGGGCGAGTGGACGGACTCGGCCGTGCGCCGGTACGCCCGCGACGCCGGTGACCAGCTGGAGCGCCTGCACATCCTCACCAGGGCCGACTGCACCACGCGCAACCGGCGCAAGGCCGCGGCCCTGGCGCGTTCCTACGACGACATCGAGCGCCGTATCTCCGAGCTGGCCGAGCAGGAGGAGCTGGACCGCATCCGGCCCGACCTGGACGGCAACGAGATCCAGGAGATCCTGGGCGTGAAGCCCGGACCGCTGGTGGGCAAGGCCTACCGGTACCTCCTGGAGCTGCGCCTGGAGAACGGTCCGATGGAGAAGGAGAAGGTCGTGGCGGAGCTGCGCTCCTGGGCCGTCGACCACCTGGAGCAGGACGGCCGCCAGGACGCGTAGCCGCGCGCCCCACCGGGCGTCCGCCCCCGGTCGGCCCGCGCGGGTGCCGGGGCCCGGTGGTGTTCAGAGCCCGGGTTTGACCGCCGTGACCGCCATACCCGCCCCGAAGACCCGCAGCGGGGTGCTCTCCAGGGCGTCCGACACGCGTGCGGTCGAGGGGACCCGTCCCAGGGTCGGCATGAGGTAGTCGATCGCGCGCACGCGCAGACCGTGGCCGCGCAGCAGCCGGCCCAGCTCCTGGCTGGTGAAGGATCGGGTGTCCGACATCCGTCCGTGCAGAGGGCGCACCCAGGGCAGGAACGGAGCGGTGAGGGCGGAGCGCCGGCGCCCGCCCCAGCGGACCCCGTGCGTCTCGAAGGGGAACCACCGGTTGGAGGTGGTCACAGAGAGCGCGCCGCCCGGCCGCAGGACGCGGTGGATCTCGGCGAGGGCGCCGTCCAGGTCGTCGAGGTGCTCGATGACGTCGAACGCGGTGACCCGGTCGAAGGTGTTCGTGTCGAACGCCAGGGACTCGGGGGACATCTTGTGGAGTCCCACGCGGTCCTCCAGCGCGGTCCCGGCGATTCGTCCGCCGAGCGCGTCGAGCAGCATGGGGTCGGTGTCGATGGCGTCGACCCGCACATACCCTCCGGCGAGCGCGACGGTGTGTTCCCCGTCGCCGCACCCCACGTCCAGGAGCCGGTCGCCCCGTGCGGGGAGCTGGCGGGCGACGGCGCGGACGCGTTTGGCGACCGTCCCGTCCCCGGCGTCCGGGCGCTCCGAGGAGCGCCCGGGGACCCTTCCGGACCCGTTCGTGGAACCAACCGGTCCGTGACCGTCGCTCATGGGTACCGTCCCCTGGTGTCGCGCCTACCTAAGGGTAGCTACTTTAAGTGATGTTTTGCCTACTCATAGAGATGGCGACGTGTCGACTCCTGACCGCGGGCACCGGGTACCACCCCCGGGAAGTCCCGGACGGCCTGGTCGGGCCCACCGGTGCGAGGATGGCGCGATGACCCTCACCACCTGGTACCTGGAGACGACCGACCCCGCCGAGCTCAGACCCGGCCGAGAACCGGACGGCGACACGCGCTTCGTCCGAGCGGAGGTCCCCAGCGCCGAACTCTCCCGCTTCCTCTACACGACCGTCGGCGGCGACTACCAGTGGACGGACCGGGCCCCCTGGACCCTGGAGGAGTGGCGCGACCGGGTCGCGGACCCGGCGGTGGAGACCTGGGTCCTGTACGACCGGGGCACCCCGGCCGGCTACGCCGAGCTGGAGTCCCAGCCCGAGGGCGCGGTGGAGGTGGTCTACTTCGGCCTCCTGCCCGGGTTCCTCGGGCGCGGCCTGGGCGGCCACATGCTCACCGAGGCCCTGCGGCGGGGCTGGGACCTGGGGGAGCGCCGACCCGAGCGCGGCCCCACGCGCAGGGTGTGGCTGCACACCTGCTCCCTGGACGGCGAGCACGCGCTCGCCAACTACCGGGCCCGGGGGCTGCGCCTGTACCGGGAGACCACCGAGGAAGGGGCGCACGCCCAGGGCGTCGGCGGATAGCCGACAAGGAGACGTGTCGACAGGGGGACCGGTCGACACGTCGACACGTCGACGCGCCCGGGGCCGCGCGGGCCCCGGGCGGGTACGGCTACTCGCCCGCGATGAAACTCTCCACCTTGGCGTGCGCCTCGGCGTCGCTGTACTGCTCGGGCGGCGACTTCATGAAGTACGAGGAGGGCTCCAGGATCGGACCGCCGATGCCGCGGTCCTTGGCGATCTTCGCCGCGCGCACGGCGTCGATGATGATCCCGGCGGAGTTGGGGGAGTCCCACACCTCCAGCTTGTACTCCAGGTTGAGCGGGACGTCACCGAAGGCGCGCCCCTCCAGCCGGATGTAGGCCCACTTGCGGTCGTCCAGCCACGGCACGTGGTCGGACGGGCCGATGTGCACCGCACCGGCGTTGAGCTCGTGCGGGATCTGCGAGGTGACCGACTGGGTCTTGGAGATCTTCTTCGACTCCAGGCGCTCGCGCTCCAACATGTTCTTGAAGTCCATGTTGCCGCCGAAGTTCAGCTGGTAGGTGCGGTCGACGATCACGCCCCGGTCCTCGAACAGCTTGGACAGCACCCGGTGGGTGATGGTGGCGCCGATCTGCGACTTGATGTCGTCGCCGATGATCGGCACGCCCGCCTTGGTGAACTTCTCGGCCCACTCGGGGTCGGAGGCGATGAACACCGGCAGCGCGTTGACGAAGGCCACACCCGCGTCGATGGCGCACTGGGCGTAGAACTTGTCGGCCTCGTCCGAACCCACCGGCAGGTAGGAGACCAGGACGTCGGCCTTGGCGGCCTTCAGGGCGGCGACCACGTCCACGGCGTCCTCGGGGGACTCCTGGATGATCTCGCGGTAGTACTTGCCCAGGCCGTCGTAGGTCGGGCCGCGCATGACGGTCACGCCGGTGGGCGGGACGTCGCAGATCTTGACGGTGTTGTTCTCGCTCGCGGTGATGGCGTCGGCGAGGTCGTGCCCGACCTTCTTCGCGTCCACGTCGAAGGCGGCGACGAACTCGATGTCGCTCACGTGGTACGGGCCGAACTGGACATGCATCAGGCCGGGGACCCGGGACTCCGGGTCGGCGTCCTTGTAGTAGTGCACACCCTGGACGAGCGACGCCGCACAGTTGCCGACACCCACGACGGCTACACGTACCGAACCCATTGGTCCTTGCTCCTTCTTCTCCGCGAACATGGATTCCACAGCGCACGGCGACGGGCCCGCGCCGACGGCGGTCCGGGGCTCGTCATCCTGCGTTCGTATTCCGTATGTGGTCAGCAGCGCGCACGGCGGTTCTGTTCCCCCTCAGTGCCGTCGAAATCGGGGAGAACTGTCCATGTCTGGCTGGTTTGTTCTGCTATGACTCTATCCGCGTCCCGCGACGGCGGCGCAGGCGGTCGGCGGTCTCGGAGACCCAGGGGTGACCCTCCGTGACCCCCGGGCGGGGGTCGGGACGCGCGCATGCCCAAGCGATCCACGCGAACGCCTCCGACCTGGGCCGACACCGGGCCGATCCCGCGTCGGTGACCGCAGTCACACGCTCTCCCTTCGGGGCCGTGAACCCCCGAACCGCAGGGATCGGCGGTTCCCGGCAGACCGTGACGAGATCTTCCATAGTGCGAGATACTCGCGCGCGTGGGTTGTGCTATATCGTTCGATCGCTCTAACGTGACCTTTGATTTGCGTGCGAAGCCGGTACAGACCCCCGAACGGAGCCACGCCGCGGCGACGTTGACGTCGGCCCAGAGCACCGACGCGGCAGGGGAAGCGCGCCCGCAGGCCAACGATCAGGAGGAAGTAGCGGCCCACGACTTCGCGACCTGTTGAAAACCTTCACCCCCGAGTGGGCGTCTCTTTATCAAGCCTTGAACGACGGGCGAATGCGGCGGGACCGGGTCGAACCACACCCGAGCGGCGCCGCTCACCACCACAGGTCGCGAATCACCGATCCCCCAGGGGGACCGACCCCCGTTTCCACCAAGGAATCGTCAGGCCGAGCGGCCGTGAGAGGCAATCGAGGACCACGTGAGTACCGAACGACGACGGAATGCCGACGGCGGCCGTCGCCGGGCCGACGGCCCGGGCGACGGTCCGCGCGGCGACGGCGGAAGGCGCAGGGCCGGCGGCCCTCCCCGGGAAGAACGTGCGGGCGGACGGCGCCGACCTGACTCCGAGGACGGTATCCGGGGGGACGACCGGCCCGCGCCGAGATCCCGCAGGGCCCGCCCCCCGGGCGACGAGGCGCGCTCCGAGGGGCGCCCCCGCCCCGAGGGCGGACGCCGCAGAGCCGAGGGTGAGCGGCCCCGTCGCCCCGACGGCCAGCGCAGGCGCCGCCCGGAGGACGACGGTGACCGCCCGCGCCGCAGGCCCGACGGCCAGCGACCGCGCCGCCCGGAGGACGGCGACCGTCCCCGGCGCAGGCCGGACGACGCGCGCTCGGGCGGCCGACGCCGCCCCGACGGCCCCCGCGACCCCCGCGACCGCGAGCACGGCGCCCGTTCGGGCGGGCGCGGCTCCCGTGCCGCCGCCTCCGGCGGCCGTGGCGGCCGTGGCGGCGGAGGCCGCCGCCGTCCCCGCGAGGACGAGCCGGACGACCGCCCCTGGTTCAAACGCTTCCTCTCCAAGGCGTGGAAGCCCGCTCTGGCCTTCTGCGGACTGATGATCATCGGTGGCGTGGCCGCCTTCGCGGTCCTGTACGCGATGGCGCCCCACCCGGACGACCTCAAGAGGAACGCCGAGAAGGACGCCTCCGCCACCCAGATCCTCTGGGCCGCCCAGGGCGACGCGGAGAAGGGCGAGGTCGCCGTCACCACCGGCGAGGTCCAGCGCGTCGCGATCCAGCGCGAGGACATCCCGGAGGAGGTCGTCGACGGTGTGCTCGCCGCCGAGCAGGCCACCTTCTACGAGGACCCGGGCATCAACATCAAGGGCATCGGCCGAGCCATCCTCTCCCGAGGCGAGGCGGGCGGCGGTTCCACCATCACCCAGCAGATGGCCCGCAACTACTACAGCGACCTCGACGGCGATCCGCCGCTGACCCGCAAGATCCGCGAGATCTTCATCTCGATCAAGTTGAGCCAGGAGGTGCCGCGGGACGAGATCCTGACGACCTACCTCAACACGATCTACTTCGGCCGAGGCGCCTCGGGCATCGAGATGGCGGCCCAGAGGTACTTCGGCAAGAGCGTGAGCGAGCTGGACCGGGCCGAGGGCGCCTACCTGGGCATCATCATCCAGATGCCCAGCAACTTCGAGAACCCCGAACCGGACTCCTGGACCGCCAACTACCTCGACAAGGAACGCTGGCCGTACGTCCAGCGGCAACTGGCCGCCATGTACGAGAACACCGGCGGGGAGCGCGGCCTGCCCGAGGCCGAGGCCGAGAAGCTCGAGGTCCCCGAGACCATCGAGTTCGAGCCCCAGGGTGACGTGGACGACCCCAAGCAGGGCTACGTCCGCCAGGCCGTCATCAACGAGGTCGAGCGGCGGTACGAGGGCTCGAACGTGACCGGCGCGGTCATCGCCACCGAGGGCCTGGTCATCAAGACGTCCCTGGACCCGGAGCTGATGGACGCCGCCGAGGCGGCCTTCGACGTCCTGCCGGAGGCCGCCGCCGACGACACCATGCACGGGCTGACCGCGGTCGATCCGAACACCGGTGAGATCGTCGCCTTCAACGGCGGGCCCGACGTCGCCACGGTGATCAACAACTCGATGGTGCACCAGACCCAGGCGGGTTCCGCCTACAAGCCCTACGTGCTGGCCCGGGCGCTCGAGGACGGGATCGGCCTGCGCAGCGTGTTCGACGGCGACAGCGGTCTGAACTTCCCCGGCCTGGCCAACCCCGTCATCAACTCCGGTGACGTCGACTACGGCGAGGTGGACCTCATCAAGTCCACGGCGGACTCGGTCAACACCAGTTACGTGGACCTGGCGATCGAGGTCGACCCCGGCCGCGTGGACGAACTCGCCGTGGAAATGGGCGTCGACCCGGCCCGACAGACCACCTCCGACGTCGGTCCCCTGGTCGCGCTGGGCACCCACCAGGTGAACGCGCTCGACATGGCCAGCGGCTACGCGACCTTCGCCGCCCAGGGGATGCACTTCCCGGCGCACATGGTCACCGAGGTCCTGCGCGCCGACGGCACGCCGATCACCCCGGACGACGAGACGGAGATCGAGGAGGGCAAGCGGGTCCTCCAGGAGGGCGTCGCCGCCGACGCCACCTACGCCATGCAGCAGGCGGTCCTGGAGGGCGGGGCGAAGAGGGCGGCCCTCGACGACGGCCGTCCCGTGGCCGGTAAGACCGGTACCTCCTCGGACGCGGTCTCCGCGTGGTTCGTCGGCTACACGCCGCAGCTGTCCACGGCGGTGGGACTAAGCCGGGCCCAGGGCGACCCGCTGGACTTCGGTACCGAGTTCGGCGACGTCTACGGCGGCACGACCTCGGCGACGGTGTGGAAGGCCTTCATGGAGGTCGCCATGGAGGGCAGGGAGCACCAGCAGTTCCCCGCCCCGCAGTGGGTGGGTGACGAACAGAGGTTCCTCCCGACCCCGGAGCCGAGCGAGAGCCCGGAGCCGAGCGAGGACGCCAGCGACGAGGCCAGCGAGACACCCGATGAGTCCGAGTGCGAGCCCGGCGAGCCCGGCTGCGAGGACGGGGAGTCGCCGGAGGAATGCGTCGAGCTGTGGCCGGGCATGTGCGACGACGAGCAGAGTCCCCCCCCGGACGAATGCGACCCCGGGAACCCCAACCGGCCCCCCAGCTGTGACGACGAGGGAGAGAACGGCCCGGGTATCGGCTGGCCGCCGGGCGGTGGCGGTGACCAGAGCAACCACGCCAACAACAGTCTGATCAGACCCAGGGACTGACCGACTGACGGCGGGAGCCACGGCCAGGGGCCGGTACGCGGAAGGGGGAGACCCCGGCGTACCGGCCCTTCCGTCGTCGCGGCGGTCCGGGGTGGCGGGGCCTTCCCGGGACAGCCGCGGCGGTGTTCCGCTGCTGGTAATCTTGGTTCCCGTATGGCTCAGAGCCTGAGCGATGCCCCCGGTGGGACCGGGCGGCCGAACGCCGGGTTCCTGCCCTCCTGCCATGGAGATTCCATGGCCGCGACAGTCCAGAGGAGGAACGTACGCTCATGCGTCGTTACGAACTGATGATCATCCTCGACCCCAACCTCGACGAGCGCACCGTCGCCCCGTCGCTGGAGAACTTCCTGGGCGTCGTCCGCAACGACGGCGGCTCGGTCGAGAAGACGGAGATCTGGGGCAAGCGCCGCCTCGCTTACGACATCGACAAGAACTCCGAGGGCATCTACGCGGTCATCGACCTGACCGCCAAGCCCGCCACGGTCAAGGAGCTCGACCGCCAGCTCGGCATCGCCGAGGCCGTGCTCCGCACCAAGGTTCTGCGTCCCGAGGTTCACTAGGCACCCGGTGCCCTGACCCCCTGACCCCGCCCGTCCGCTTTTGTCCCTGGTGGCATGGATGATGCGGGGAGCAGGCGAAACCGCCTGATCCCGAACTATCTCGAACCGGAGCCGATCCATGGCAGGCGAAACCCAGATCACGCTCGTCGGCAACCTCGTCGACGACCCTGAACTGCGCTTCACGCCCAGTGGAGCCGCGGTCGCCAACTTCCGAGTGGCCTCGACGCCCCGCACCTTCGACCGTCAGTCGGGGGAGTGGAAGGACGGAGAGTCCATGTTCCTCTCCTGCACCGTCTGGCGTCAGTACGCGGAGAACGTGGCCGAGAGCCTTCAGCGCGGCATGCGCGTCATCGTGCAGGGCCGTCTGAAGCAGCGGTCCTTCGAGACCCGCGAGGGTGAGAAGCGGACCGTCTTCGAGATCGACGTCGAAGAGGTCGGCCCGGCCCTGCGCAGCGCCACCGCCAAGGTGACGAAGACGCAGCGCCAGGGTGGCGGCGGCTTCGGCGGCAACCAGGGCGGCGGCGGTTTCGGCGGTGGCCAGCCCCAGGGCGGACAGTCCCAGGGCGGCTACGGCAACCAGGGCGGCGGCTTCGGTGGCCAGCAGGGTGGCCGGGGCGGCGCCCCGGCCGACGACCCGTGGGCCACCAACGGCGGCGGCGGCGGTTTCGGCGGCGGCAACAACGGAGGATTCTCCGACGAGCCCCCGTTCTAGACAGCGGCCTCCCCACGTAACACCCGACCCGGCCCCTCCCGGGGCCGCGTCACCTTTTTTCCTTGTCCCAGCCCATCCCCGGGAAGACCCCGGGGCTCTTGCGAAGGAGCACCACGATGGCTAAGCCGGCAGCGCGCAAGCCCAAGAAGAAGGTTTGCCTCTTCTGCCAGGAGAAGCAGTCCTACATCGACTACAAGGACACCACGCTTCTCCGTAAGTTCATCTCCGAGCGCGGCAAGATCCGTGCCCGTCGGGTGACCGGCAACTGCACGCAGCACCAGCGCGACGTCGCGACCGCGATCAAGAACGCGCGCGAGGTGGCCCTGCTGCCCTACACCAGCACCGCTCGCTAGCGGCGATATCCGAGGGAGGTCTTTGTCGTGAAGCTGATTTTGACCCACGAGGTCAACGGTCTCGGAGCCCCCGGCGACGTCGTCGAGGTGAAGAACGGTTACGGTCGCAACTACCTGCTGCCCCGAGGGTTCGCCATCCGGTGGACCCGCGGCGGTCAGAAGCAGATCGACCTGATCCAGCGCGCCCGCAAGGCGCGTGACATCCGCACCCTGGACGAGGCCCAGCAGGTCGCCGGCCGCGTCGGTGCGCTGAACGTGCGCCTCAAGCAGCGCGCCGGTCAGGGCGGTCGTCTGTTCGGTTCGGTCACGCCCGCGGACATCGTCGAGGCCGTCAAGGCCACCGGCGGTCCCGAGCTGGACAAGCGCCGGATCGAGATCAAGAACCCGATCAAGTCCGTCGGTGCCCACAAGGTCCAGGTCCGTCTGCACCCCGAGGTCGCCGCGACGATCAAGCTGGACATCGTCGGCGCCTAGTTCGCACTGACCGTTCGGTCTCCGGACCCCGTCCCTCCTCGGAGGGGCGGGGTTCTTCCTGTCCCAGGAACACGCCGAGGGGACGATAAGCACCCTTTGGTCACTCTTTGTAATCTAGCGTGTTCTCTGTGTCGCGTCGCGTTCAGCGACGCTCCGCACGGAGAGGACAGCATACCGATGGCCGTTGAGAGACGACCCGAGACCGACCACCCCTTCGCGGTGGACCGCAGGACCGCACTCCGAGGGGCCGCCCTGACCGCGGGCGGAGTCCTCCTGAGCGGGGCGCTCGGCGTGTCGGCGGCGGGCCAGGCCTCCGCCGCCGCGACACCCAAGGTCTACACCCGGGCCGACTGGAAGGCCCGCGCCCCCAAAAGCAGTATCGAGGTGCTCTCGAAGGGGCCGACCCACATCGTCGTGCACCACACCGCGACCTCCAACGTGTCCGACACCTCCACCACACACGCCGCCGCGCTCTCACGTTCCATCCAGCGCTACCACATGGACAACAACGGCTGGAGCGACACCGGACAGCAGCTCACCATCAGCCGGGGCGGCCACATCATGGAGGGCCGGGACAAGTCGCTCCAGGCCATCCGCGACGGACGGCACGTGGTGGGCGCCCACACCGCCAACCACAACTCGCACACCATCGGTATCGAGAACGAGGGAACCTACTCCTCGGCCACCCCGCCCGGCGCGCTCATGTCATCACTGGTCGACACCTGCGCCTGGCTCTGCCTCGTGTACCGGCTCGACCCGCAGAAGGCCATCGTCGGCCACCGCGACTACAACTCCACCGCCTGCCCCGGCGACAAGCTGTACTCGATGCTGCCCCAACTCCGCAACGACGTGGGCAGCAAGCTCCGTGAACAGCTCAGCCACCTGAGCAGGCACACCGGGCGGGAACTCACCCTGGAACAGCTGCCCAGCTACCCCGGGGTCCCCAGCTCCGAGCGGGTCGCGACGTTCTACCACGGGCCCACCGTCGGCGACCTCGACACCGGTTTCTAGCGGCCCGCGCCCCACCGCCCCTGCCAGGAGTGGCAGGGGCGGTTTCGTTGGGGGCCCGAGCTTCGCCCCGGCCCGGGTCAGGGGCGGGTGGCGCCGGTGACGAGCCAGGCCCCGCCCCGGGCGCGCAGACCCAGGGTGACGGCGCGGGCGAGAATCCACACCGCGAAGGCGATCCACAGGCCCACCAGCCCTCCGGTCTCCGTGCTGGCGAGACCGGGCACGACCAGCGCGAACGGCAGGAAGGCCAGCATCGTCCACAGGGAGGCCCAGGCGAGGTAGCGCTGGTCCCCGGCGCCCATGAGGACCCCGTCCAGCACCATCGTCACCCCGCTGAGGGGCTGCATGAGCGCGACGACCACCAGCGACGCCATGATGAGCGCGGCCACGCTCGGGTCCGAGGTGAAGGGGACGTGCGCCCACGGCAGCACCAGGAACACCACGACCGTGAACACCAGCCCGGACATCACCCCCCACTCCACCATCCGGCGGGTGGCGTCCCGGGTGCCGCGCACGTCACCGGCGCCCAGGTAGCGCCCCACGATGGACTGCCCGGCGATCGCGATGGCGTCCATCGCGAACACCAGCAGAGCCCAGATGTTGTAGCTGACCTGGTGCGCGGCGATGGACTCGTCCCCGAGCCTGGCCGCGACGGCGGTGGTCACCAGCGCGACCACACGCATGGACACGCTGCGCAGGAACAGCGCGAACCCCGCCGAGGCCGAGGCGCGTAGACCGGCGACCGAGGGCACGAGCGAGACGCCCTCGCGTCGGGCGGACCGCGCGATGGTGGCCACGTACCAGAACGCCCCGGCGCCCTGGGCGATCACCGTGGACCAGGCGGAACCGGCGATCCCCCAGTCGAACACGAACACGAAGGTCGCGCACAGCACGGCGTTGCCCACGTAGGAGGCGACCGCGACCACCAGCGGTGTGCGGGCGTCCTGGAGACCGCGCAGGACCCCGGTACCGGCCATGATGACGAGCAGGAACGGGGTGCTCAGCAGGCTGATCCGCAGGTAGGTCAGGGCGTAGGGGGCGACCTCGGGCGAGGCGCCCAGCACGTCGATCATCCACGGCCCCAGCGGCCAACCGATACCGATGGCGGCGATCCCCAGGAGGATCGCGAGCCAGAGCCCGTTCACCCCGTCCCGTACGCCGCCGGGGATGTCGCCGGCGCCGAACTTGCGGGCCACCGCCGCCGTGGTCCCGTAGGCGAGGAAGATGCACACCGCCGCGAGGGTCAGCAGGACCTGTCCGGCCACTCCGAGCCCGCCCAGCGCCTGGGTACCCAGACTGCCGACGATCGCGGCGTCGGTGAGCAGGAAGAGCGGCTCGGCGATGAGCGCGAAGAACGTGGGGATCGCGAGGGCGAAGATCTCGCGGTCGTGGCGGTGCCGGAAGGGGGCCGCCGAGAGGAGTTGTGCCATGACGGAGCCACAGTACCGGACAGGCGTTCGACGGCATCTGTGGCGTCGGGCACCGAAGGTGGCGAAGCCTGTGGATAACCTGTGGAAAGCCACCCTGTGAGACATCTTGCATCTCTTGACTGCGAACCGTGTTTTCCCAGTTCAAGAGGGTTGTCGTGGGTGGGGTCCACAGTTGTCCACAGGTGATGTGTATAACCTCTGTGCACCATGCCCCACAGGGCGCGGCTCGTGGTGGTAGAGGGTTGTCCACAGGCGCGCCGAGCGGCGTCTTCGCCACCCCGGATGGGGCATCCTGGAAGAGTCGGCCCGATCCGGGTCGGCGCACGCGGCCGGTGTGGGGGAGAAGTTCGTGAGTGTCGCTGAGCAACCACCTGAAGAGGGCGGATACGAGCGCACCCCACCCCACGACATCCAGGCCGAACAGAGCGTCCTGGGCGGCATGCTGCTCTCGAAGGACGCCATCACCCAGGTCGTCGAGATCATCCGCTCCGCGGACTTCTACCGCCCCGCGCACCAGATCATCTACGACAGCGTGGTGGACCTCTTCTCACGGGGCGAGCCGGTCGACGCCATCTCCGTCAACGCCGAACTGACCAAGCGCGGCGAGGCCACCCGGGTCGGCGGCGCCCCCTACCTGCACACGCTCACCGAGGCGATCCCCACCGCCGCCAACGCGGGCTACTACGCCAAGATCGTCTCCGACCGCGCGGTCCTGCGCCGCCTGGTCGAGGTCGGCACTCGCATCGCACAGATCGGCTACGCGGGCGACGGCGAGGTGGACGACCTCGTCGACCACGCCCAGGCCGAGATCTACAAGGTCGCGGAGAAGCGCACCGGTGAGGACTACGTGGTCCTCGGCGACATCATGCCGGGCGCCCTCGACGAGATCGAGGCGATCGGCGCCAACGACGGCAGCATGACCGGCGTTCCCACGGGCTTCGCCGACTTCGACGCCCTCACCAACGGCCTCCACCCCGGCCAGATGGTGATCATCGCCGCCCGTCCGGCCGTGGGTAAGGCCCTGGCCCTGGACACCCCCCTGCCCACGCCGGAGGGGTGGACGACCATGGGGGAGGTCAGTGTCGGTGACGAACTGCTCGCCGCCGACGGGACCCCGACTCGGGTGGTGGCGGCCACCGACGTCATGCGGGACCGCCCCTGCTACGAGGTCACCTTCGACGACGGCACGGTGGTGGTGGCGGACGCCCAGCACCAGTGGCTGACCGACACGCGAGCCTCGCGCCGAGCGGCGCAGGAGGCCCGGGCGAGGGGTGGCGCCCCCCGGGTGCTGCCGGGCGTGCGGACCACGGAGGAGATCGCCCGTACCGTGCGTCTGGAGACCGCGGACCGGAGACTGAACCACTCGGTGAGCAACACCGAACCCTTGGAACTGCCGGAACGGCGGCTGCCACTGCCGCCCTACTTCCTGGGCATATGGCTGGGGGACGGTGCCTCTCACTCGGCGCGGATCACCACCGTCGATCCGGAGGTCCTCACCAACATCGAGGCCGACGGTCTGGTGACCAAGCCTGTGGGGAACGCTTCGTGCACCTACGGTGTCTTCCTCCCGGCGGAGGAGGTCGAGGTCGCGGAGAAGACCTGCGTGGTCTGCGGGGCCAGCTTCGTCCCGAAGTTGCCGCACGTGCGCACGTGCGGCCAGTCCTGTGGCGGGCGGGCCCGCTTCGTGTCGGAACCGGCTCCGCACACCAGCTGCCCCGACTGTGGCCGAACCTGCTTCTCCAGCGTTCGGTGCCGTCAGTGCCGGGACGGCCACGGGAGTGTCCAGGCCCTGCTGCGGACCCTGGGCGTTCTGGGCGACAAGCACATTCCCGCGGCGTACCTGCGTTCGTCGCTCGCTCAACGCCGGGCACTCCTGGCGGGGCTCCTGGACAGCGACGGAACCGTCAACGCGGGTGGGTCGGTCCAGTTCGCCGTCACCAACGAGCGCCTGGCGGCGGATTTCCGGGAGCTGGCCCACAGTCTGGGGTACCGCACCGGTCTGTCGACCAAGCGGGTCAGGGGGCGCTCGGAGGAGAGTTCGACCTGTCACACCGTGACCTTCGGTTCCGAGCGGGAGGTCTTCGGTATCGAACGCAAACGGGCCGCGCACCGGGAGCGGTCCGCTGGGCGGGCCTACTCCCGCGTTGGAACGAGGTTCGTCACCGACGTTCGCCCGATCGACGGTGTCCCCGTGCGGTGCGTCCAGGTCGACCACCCGGATCACCTCTTCCTCGCCACGCGTTCCATGGTGCCCACGCACAACTCGACCCTGGCCCTGGACTTCGCGCGGGCCGCGTCCATCAAGCACGAGATGGCGTCCGTCTTCTTCAGCCTGGAGATGGGGCGCAACGAGATCGTCATGCGTCTGCTCTCCGCCGAGGCGCGGGTGCCGCTGCACACCATGCGGTCCGGTCTGATGACCGATGACGACTGGGCCCGGCTGGCCAGACGGATGGGCGAGGTGGCCAGCGCGCCGCTGTTCATCGACGACTCCCCGAACATGTCGATGATGGAGATCCGGGCCAAGTGCCGCCGTCTCAAGCAGCAGCACGACCTCAAGCTGGTGATCGTCGACTACCTCCAGCTGATGAGCTCGCCCGGCCGGGTGGAGAGCCGCCAGCAGGAGGTCTCCGAGATGTCGCGTTCGCTCAAGCTCCTCGCCAAGGAGCTGGAGGTGCCCGTGGTGGCGCTGTCCCAGCTGAACCGTGGTCCGGAGCAGCGGACCGACAAGCGCCCGCAGGTCTCCGACCTGCGTGAATCGGGATCGATCGAGCAGGACGCGGACATGGTGATCCTGCTCTACCGCGAGGACGTGCACGACAAGGAGTCCCCGCGCGCGGGCGAGGCCGACATTATCGTGGCCAAGCACCGTAACGGCCCCACGGCCGACGTGACCGTCGCCTTCCAGGGCCACTACAGCCGGTTCGTCGACATGGCGCCGGGCTGACGTGTCGACCTGTCGACGTGTCACCGTGTCGACGGGCCGGAGCCCTCGCGTGGAGCGGGCCCCGACCCGTACGCCGGGGTTCACCACCACCAGGGCGGTGTCGCGCACGAGGCGGCCCAGGTGGGTCGAGGACGTGCCGTCGAGCATGCGGTCAGCCTACGGGTGGTGTCCTGGTGGGGCGGGGAGGTGTACGGGGCGTGACCGTGATGGCGCCGTCTGGCCGCATCGGTCACACCCCGTTGTATCGGTCCATCAATTAGTCGACTTATGTGCTAGCCGTAATGTCGACAAAGAGATACGTCGACATCACGCTGCGGAGTCGCTGGTCAGGGCCCCTGAGCGGAGCTCCAGCGACGCCCCGAGAACCGCTCGCGTGCCCTCCGGTCGTGCGTCACCAACAACAGCGCGCCGGTGTACCGGGACAGTGCCTCCTCCACCTCCTCGACGAGGCCGGGGGAGAGGTGGTTGGTCGGCTCGTCCAGCAACAACAGGTCGTGGGAGCCGGAGGTCAGCCGGGCCACCTCGATCCGGGGGCGCTGACCCGCCGACAGCGAGGCCACCGGCCGGTCGAGGTCGGCGACCCGGAACAGCCCGAGCGAGGCCAGTTCCTCCCGGTGCTCCTCCGTGTGTCCGCCGAGCCCGGCCGCGTAGGCCTGGAGCACGGTGCGCCCGGAGGGCACCGGGGCGTCCTCCTGTCGCAGTACTCCGATGCTCGAGGGCAGCGACACCCGACCGGAGTCGGGTACCAGTTCCCCGGAGAGCACCCGGACCAGGGTGGTCTTGCCCGCGCCGTTCGGTCCGGTGAGCAGGGTCCGCTCGCCGGGGGCCGGCCAGGGCCCGCACCTCCAGGCGGTGGTCGACTCTGACCCCCTCCAGCTCCGCGACCGGGGCGGTCGCGGGACCGGCGTCCGGTCCGGTGAACTCCGCGCTCATCCGCAGCGGGACCGGTGGCGGGGCCACCGGGTGGCGGTCCTTTTTTTGGCGTTGCGAACCCGCCCCATGGAGCCGTGCGCCGCTCCGCGCAGGCGGAACGCGCCGTGGCCGAAGGCCGCCTTGTCCATCTTGCGCGGGATCGCGCGCAGGGCGTCGTCGATCGCGTCGGCGACGGTGCCGAGCGGGACCCCTCCGGACACCCCTTTCAGGGTCTGGGGCAGGTATCCCACCCCGCCGGGGGCCCGGACGGTGATTTCCCCGTTGTCGGGTGCCTCCAGCCCGGCGAGGAGACGGAGGAGTGTGCTCTTGCCCGAGCCGTTGTCGCCGATCACGCCCACACGCTCTCCGGGAGCGACGGTGAGGCTGACGCGGTCGAGGACGGTGTGGTCGCCGTAGCGCTTGCCGACCTCGCTCAGGGCGAGCTGGGATCGGTGTCGGATGTCTGTTCGGAGCATGCGGGCCCCGTTCTGCGTGGTTCCGGCGGTTCTGGGTGCCACGGAGCGCAGGGAGAGCCAGGGGGTTTCGGTCCAGCGCACATGGGTGCATCAAGGGACCAGAACCAACGAGAAAGAGGCTGCCCGTGCGCGACCGCGGTGTCATGACGCCAACGGAGCGGCCCGGGCCGGTGCGCGGCGGGGCGGGTGCTCGGAACGCGGGCGTCCAGCGCGGGTCACAGGTGGATATACAGCCTCATGAGCAAGACGATACGTCTCGTTGTTGAAGCCGTCGAGCCTGTGGTGTGAGACACGGATCACCGCAGTGGGGCGACGCTGGCGCTAAATAGAGACGTCCGCATTTAGATTTATGGTCTTGCCGATTTGTCGACATAGCGATGAGGGGGTTGCGGAGCGTGAGTGCTCGCGGCTCGTCGGCGGCCCCTGCGGCCCTGGAGCGTCCCGCCCGCGCGGCTCCGGTCAGACACGGCGAAGGGCCGCCCGCGTCGTGCGAGCGGCCCTTCGTGGAAGGTTGTCGGCGTCGCGGCCTAGAGCCAGCGTGCCTCGGGCCGGGTGCGGCCGTTGTCGTCGGTGACCAGGACCCAGTGCATGATCGGGTGCTCCGAAGTGGTCGTGTCGGCGTCATCCTGGTCCGCGCGGGGGCGCGGGACCAGTGCGGGCTCGGGAGCTAGGCCGGAGAGGCGGCGGCTCGCCGAGGCGGATCGGGTGCGCCGAGAAGGGGTCGCGGAGCGAGAGAGGTGCGGCCCGTGTTCGGTCCTGCGTGCCATGAAGCCCTCCTCGTTTCCTTAGCAGATGACCCAAGTTAACCCTATGTTCACCTTAGAGTCAATTTCCTTCTCCAGTGTCGGGCTCGCGGCGCAGGTCCCGCGCCCTGGTTCAGGCCCCAAAGTGAACGGAAGGTGAACGAACCGGTAACCCGGTACTACCCGGTCCGGGCCCGGTTCACTCGGCGGGCGCCGGACGCGAAGAAGCACCCGCCGTCGTGGCGGGTGCTCCGTGAACGTCCGTGGTCGGGTGCCGTTCCGCTACTCCTTGAAGATCAGCCCGACGACCTCGAGGTAGAGCTGCTCCGGGTACGGGATGAAGGCGATCTTGCTGAGCGCCTGGTCCTGACCGGCCGACTCCATCACGAAGGTGCCGTATCCGAGGAACCGTCCGAGCAGGGTGCGCTCGAACCGCATGTCGGTGACCTTGCCCAGCGGCATCATGTTCACCTGCCGGGTGATCAGCCCCGTGGTCAGCAGCAGCCGCGCCGACGTGATCACGAAGTAGTCCACGGACCACTCGGCGACCCGCCAGACGAACCACACCAGCACCAGAAGCCAGAGCCACCACACGAGGGCCAGGGTCGCGGCGCTGTTGGCGCCGATCGTCCTGCTCAGGATCGCCGCGAACACCAGGGCCACCAGAACCGCCCCCACCGGTCCGATGAGGACAGCGGGGTGCCGACGGATGGTCACGACGTCCTGCTCGTGGGGCAGGAGATAGCGGTTCACCGATGCCGGAGCCGCGTTGCTTGAGGCTACGAGCTTCATGAAACCCGACCCGTCCCCGCCTACGACAGCAGCGTGTTGACGAACCGGGACATCGACTCAGCGCCGCCCACCAGGAGATCCAGCCCGCTCTGGATCACTCCGGCCGCGCTTTCCGGTTGCGTGAGCAGATAAAACGCCACGAAACCGATGAGCGCGTAACCGCCCCATTTCTTCAACTTCGCCACGACTGACTCCCCTTGGAATCCACCTGACCCACCAACCCAGCTGCGATTGTCGCATCGAGCATCTTGCCCGTAAAGCCTGGAGCGCACTCTCGGCGTGGCGGTATGTCGGACCTTCACCCCTTGCGGGCTGTGTCCGGTTTCGGTGGTGTTGGTAACCGGGTGACGGGTGGTCCGGAAAGAGTTTCCGTTCGGGCGCAGGTCAGGGCGGTGGAATCGGGCTCGCGGTGGCCCGTCTGGTGTCGTGGAACGGGCACGACGGCCCGAGGCCGGGTTTCGGAGGGCACGGGCCGGGAGCTCGGCGCGGCCCGCGAGAGGCCCGGTTCTTCGCTATCCGAAGAGGGCGCAAGTGTGGGCCCGAAACCGGTAAGGGA
Organism: Nocardiopsis sp. NPDC006938; assembly: GCF_042869555.1. NCBI lineage: Bacteria > Bacillati > Actinomycetota > Actinomycetes > Streptosporangiales > Nocardiopsidaceae > Nocardiopsis > Nocardiopsis sp. NPDC006938. Next base: position 160,206 of record NZ_JBIAGA010000013.1, read on the forward strand.
GTGCCTTGGGTGTCTAGCGCTGTTCCGCGAAGGCCAGGGCGAGGACCTGGAGGTGCTGTCTGGCGATCCGCTCCACGAGGTCGGGGGTGGCCCGGCCGGTCACGTCCTGGGCGCCGTGTCTGGCCGCGTCGACGCACCGCGAGACGGTGGAGGAGTGGTGCACGTCGGAGAACTCCGACGACAGGCGGTTCACGACGGGACCGAAGCGCGGGTCGCGGGCGGCCTGGGCGGTCGAGGGGGAGGTGTTCTCGGGCATCTCACTCCTTGGGGCTGCGGGGGCGGAACAGCACGGCGCGTGTGCGGTCGGGGGCGTTGTGTAGCCACTGGAGGGTTGCCGGAACGCCGCGCCGGAAAGGCGACGGAGTTCGGATATCAGTGGGCTGGGCCCCTTTGGGGTGTTTCGGTCCTGCGAGTGCGCCCAGTTACGGGCCGTCAGGAACCATGATCACTCTCCTCTGTTACGTTCCCATCTCGAAACGAATTCGGCTAATGCAGCGCCGCCTCGTTCGGTCGCCGGTCCTGGCTGCGTCCACCTGGGGTGACCCACCCGGTTCCGTGTGCACGAAGGGACCAATGCCCGATTTTCGGACGTTCATTCACCCCGGCCGAAAAAGAACCGAAAAAGCGCCCGACCGGTGATCCGGTCGGGCGCTCGTGACGCGTGTTGCGGAGTGCGGCTCAGGAACAGCCGTACAGGCGGTCGCCCGCGTCGCCCAGCCCCGGCAGGATGAAGCCGTTCTCGTTCAGGCGCTCGTCCACCGCCGCGGTCACCACACGCAGCGTGGCGCCGTGGTCGTCGGGCAGGGTTTCGGCCAGCTTCTGCTCCACGGCGACCAGACCCTCGGGGGCCACCAGCAGGCAGATCGCCGTGATGTGGTCCGCGCCCCGGTCCACGAGCAGCTTGAGCGCCGCGGCCAGGGTCCCGCCGGTGGCCAGCATCGGGTCCAGCACGTAGCACTGGCGGCCCGACAGGTCCTGCGGGAGCCGGTCGGCGTAGGTCGCGGGCTGGAGGGTCTCCTCGTCGCGCGCCATCCCGAGGAAGCCGACCTCGGCCGTCGGGAGCAGGCGGGTCATGCCGTCGAGCATGCCGAGCCCCGCGCGCAGGATCGGGACGACCAGGGGGGTGGGGCGCGACAGCTGGGTGCCGGTGGTCTCCACGAGCGGCGTCTCGATGGTGACCTCCGTCACCCGGACGTCCCGCGTCGCTTCGTAGGCGAGCAGGGTGACCAGCTCGTCCGTCAGCCGCCGGAAGGTCGGCGAGTCGGTCCGCACGTCGCGCAGGGTGGTCAGCTTGTGCGCGACCAAGGGGTGGTCGACGACCAGGGTTTCCAAAGCGTTCTCCGGGTGAGCTGGGATAACGGGACGGTGGATGGGGAGAGGGGTCAGCCCGAGTCTAACCGCGCGTATCACCCGAACCAGGGCTCCCCGCGGCCGCCGCGCTCCCGCGGGCGCCGCTTCGGCGGCGTCGACTGGGAAACGGGAGCGCACGGGTTCGGTCACGGGGGCGCGGGAGACCCGTGTCTCGTGAGAGCGTTAGGGCGTTCCACGGCGAACGAGGGTCTACGGCGAAGTGAGGGTGATCGTTACCATGGCACTCGCACGGGCGGGCCGGGCGCCACTCGTCCGCACCGAAACACCGTCCGGGTTGGGGTGACGATGACAGTGCTCGATCATGGTGACGACGACTCGGGTGACTTCGCGGCCGTCGCGTACAGGGAAGAGGAGTACTGGGACGTCGACCTCCTTCCCGTCGCGCTGACACACGATCTCAAGGGGCTCATCCACGCCCTGCGCCAGCAGCCGAGCATCAGCGGCTCCCTGGGGCTGGTGTCGGTCGGCGACGACTTCTTCATCATCGTCCGGGTGTACGGCGAGGAGGTCTCCCTCTTCCTGTCGGACGTGACCGCCTCGGTCGACTGGCAGGTCGCGCGGGACGCCCTGGACTACCTGGACATCGACCTCCCCGAGGACGACGACCTCGACCAGGTCCTGCCCGCGGGCGACCTGTCCGTGGTCGCCGACCTGGGTCTGGACGAGATGGAGCTGGGCGCCCTCGCGGGCGATCTGGACCTGTACCCGGACGAGGTGCTCGCGAGCGTCTCCGAACGGCTGGGATTCGCGCAGGCCTTTCAGCGTGTCCTCGACGGTATGGGGTAGGGCACGCCTGGAAGACGACCAGGGTAGAGATCAGGGGGGCACGCGGTGTCGACCTTCGCAGCGGTCTTCTCTCCGAACGGCGGGACGTGGCGGGGAACCGAGGTCGATCTCGGTGACGTCGGGGCCATCGACGACGTCACCGACCTCATGCTGGACCTCGCCACGGACTGGGGCAGTGACCTGACCCTCCTGTTCGTGGACGCGGACGACGAGTGGCTCGCGGTCGTCCGGATGGACGAGTCGGGCCCGGACCCGAGGGTGTACCTCTCGGACGGGAGGGTGGTGCACGACCACCCGCTGGCCGGTGTGCTCTCCGAGGCCGGAGGACTGGGCGCCTCGCTGCCAGAGGAGAGCGCGGGCTCGCGTCCCGACCCCCGGCCGGTCGGCGACGGGCACATCCTCTCCGACCTCGGTGTGACCGAGGACGAGCTCGCCGAACTGTCCGTGGGCGGCGGTGTGCTGCCCGGCGACATGATCGCGGTGGTCGCCGAACGCTCCGGCTTCGTCGACCTCCTCGACACGATGCGGTTGTGACCGGGTGAGCGGTCTGCCCGCACTCGACCGGGGCGCGGTCGACGAGGCGATGCTCGCCGCCCTGGCCGAGGCGGAACGGGCTCTGGCCACCGGCGACGTTCCGGTCGGGGCCGTGGTGCTGGGCCCGGACGGGGCCGTCCTCGGGCGGGGCCGCAACGAGCGCGAGGCCACCGGGGACCCCACCGGTCACGCCGAGGTGCTCGCGCTGCGCGCGGCGGCCGAGGCGCGCGGCGAGTGGCGCCTCTCGGGCTGCACCCTGGTGGTCACCCTGGAGCCGTGCGTGATGTGCGCGGGGGCCACGGTGCTCTCCCGGGTGGACCGGTTGGTGTACGGCGCGCGCGACGCCAAGGCGGGTGCGGTCGGGTCGATGTGGGACCTGGTCAGGGACCCCCGGCAGAACCACCGCCCCGAAGTCGTTCCACCCGATCTGATCAGCGAGGACATCGCCGACCGGTGCTCGGAACTGCTCGTCGGGTTTTTCGCACGGCGCCGCGTCCGGTAGAGTACCTCTCGGTGGATTCGCCTAGTGGCCGATGGCGCCCGCCTCGAAAGCGGGTAAGGGGCAACCCTTCGAGGGTTCAAATCCCTCATCCACCGCCACCAGCCGCCCCCGGCACAGCCGGGGGCGGCTTTTTGGTGTGCCCGGGGGAGTGTGCCCGGCGGGTGCCCGCGCGCCCGGGAGGGGCCCGGTGGGCCGTGCCGTGAAACCGTGCCGAGTCTTTCCCCGCACGCTACGGCCCTTTGTCGAAGTCGCGTGTCCACTGGAGGAAAGGACCGACACCGACCGGAGGAGGCCGTCCCGTGGGCCGCCAGATGTTCCTCAACCTGCCCGTGAAGGACCTGGACCGTTCCGTGGACTTCTTCACGCGGCTGGGATTCACGTTCGACCCGCACTTCACCGACGAGAAGGCCACGCGCATGATCGTCGGCCCCGAGGTCTCGGTGATGCTCCTGGTGGAGGAGTTCTTCGCGACCTTCACCCTCACACCCGTCGCCGACGCCTCGGCCTCGACCGAGGTGATCGTGGCCGTCTCGGCGGAGGACCGCGAGGACGTCGACCGGTTGGTCGACACCGCCCTGGCGCACGGCGCGGGCCGGGCGCGCGACACCGAGGACCACGGGTTCATGTACGGCCGGAGCTTCGTGGACCCCGACGGCCACCTGTGGGAGGTCGTCTGGATGTCCGCCGAGGCGGCGGCGCAGGGCCCGCCTTAGGGCGCGGTCGGGGGAGACGCCCCCGGGGCGGCCGCCCCGGGGGCCGGAGCCGGACCCGCCAGGTCGGCCAGCGCCCCCTCCAGCCAGTTCACCCAGAAGCGCTCCAGATCGATCCCGCCCTGGAGCACCAGGGCCTGCACACGGTCCCGCTCGGTCCCGTGCCCCCGTTCGGCGTCGCGCCGCTGGAACTCCCGGTACTCCGCCAGCCGGGCGGAGTGCAGCTCGCGGTGGCGCCGCAGCTCCTCGACCAGGTCGTCGCCCACCCCCACGACCCCCGCGGCCCGCAGGCGCAGCATCAGGGGGTCGCGGAGGGCCCGCGGCTCCTCCCGTTCGCCGACCCAGCGCCCCAGTTCCTCCCGGCCCGGGACCAGCACCTCGTACTCCTTGCGCCGGCCCCGGGTGGGCGAGTCGGTCGGCAGCGCCCGGATGAACCCCGCCTTCTCCAGCTTGCCCAGCTCCCGGTAGATCTGCTGGTGGGTGGCGGACCAGAAGTACCCGATGGAGCGGTCGAAGCGCCGGGTGAGCTCCAGTCCGGAGGAGGGTTTCTCCAGCAGGGCGGTCAGGATCGCGTGGGGCAGGGACATGAGCGCATTCTAGGTAGGGGTGGTCACAGGGCGGCGGCCAGCTCGGTGCCCTGCTTGATCGCGCGCTTGGCGTCCAGTTCGGCGGCCACGTCGGCGCCGCCGATCACGTGTACGCGGCGGCCGGAGGCGGTGAGCTCGTCGGCCAGGTCGCGGCGCGGTTCCTGGCCCGTGCACAGCACCACGGTGTCGACGGCGAGCACGCGCTCCTCGCCGTCCACGGTCAGGTGTAGGCCCTCGTCGTCGATCCGCCGGTACTCGGCGCCCGCGACCATCTCCACGCCCCGGTGGCGCAGCTCCAGCCGGTGAATCCAGCCGGTGGTCTTGCCGAGCCCCTTGCCGACCTTGGAGGCCTTGCGCTGGAGCAGGTGCACGGTGCGGGGCGGGGCGTTCCGCTCGGGCGCGCCCAGACCGCCGCGCTCCCGGTACTCGGTGTCCACGCCCCACTGGCGGAAGAACGCCCCTGGGTCCTGGCTGGTGCCCTCGCCGCCGTCGGTGAGGAACTCGGCCACGTCGAAGCCGATCCCGCCCGCGCCGATGACAGCGACCCGCGCGCCGACCTCCGCGCCGCCGCGCAGCACGTCCACGTAGCTCACCACGCTGGGGTGGTCCACGCCGGGGATGTCCGGGGTGCGCGGGGTGACGCCGGTGGCGACGACGACCTCGTCGTAGCCGTCGAGGTCGGCGGCGGTCACCGTGGTGTTCAGGCGCACGTCCACGCCGTGTCTGTCGAGCTGGACCCGGAAGTAGCGCAGGGTCTCGTCGAACTCCTCCTTGCCGGGCACGCGGCGGGCCATGTTGAGCTGTCCGCCGATCTCGGCGGCGGAGTCGAAGAGGGTGACGGTGTGGCCGACCTCGGCGGCGGAGACCGAGAAGGCGAGACCGGCGGGACCGGCGCCGATCACGGCCACGTTCCTGCGGGTCTTCGTGGGGGAGAGGACCAGCTCGGTCTCGTGGCAGGCGCGCGGGTTGACCAGGCACGACGTCACCTTGAGGCTGAAGGTGTGGTCCAGGCAGGCCTGGTTGCAGCCGATGCAGGTGTTGATCTCGTCGGCGCGGCCCGCCTCGGCCTTGGCGACGAAGTCGGCGTCGGCGAGCATCGGCCGGGCGAGGGAGACCATGTCGGCCCGGCCCTCGGCGATGATGCGCTCGGCGATCTCGGGGGTGTTGATGCGGTTGACCGCCACCAGGGGCACGGTCAGTTCCTTCTTGAGGCGCTGGGTGATCCAGGTGTAGGCGCCGCGCGGCACGGAGGTGGCGATGGTGGGGACGCGCGCCTCGTGCCATCCGATGCCGGTGTTGATGATGTCGGCTCCGGCCGTCTCGATCCGCTTGCCGAGCTCGACGACCTCGTCGTAGGTGGAGCCGTCGGGCACGAGGTCGAGCATGGACAGCCGGTAGACGAGGACGAACTCCCCGCCCACGCGTTCGCGGACGCGGCGGACGATCTCCAGGGGGAGGCGGACGCGGTTGTCGAAGGAGCCGCCCCAGCGGTCCTCGCGCTTGTTGGTGGCGGGCGCGACGAACTGGTTGATGAGGTAGCCCTCGGAGCCCATGATCTCGACGCCGTCGTACCCGGCGCGCTGGGCGAGCTCCGCGCAGCGGGCGAAGTCCTCGATGGTGCGCTCGATCTCGTCCTCGGTGAGGGCGTGCGGCACGAAGGGGCTGATGGGGGCCTGGAGGGCGCTCGCGGAGACGGAGTCCTCGCTGAAGGCGTAGCGGCCGGTGTGCAGGATCTGCATGGCGATCCGTCCGCCCTCGCGGTGCACGGCATCGGTGACGACGCGGTGCTGGGCGACCTCGGCGTCGTCGGTGAGCTTGGCGCTGCCGGTGAAGGTGGCGCCCTCGGGGTTGGGGGCGATGCCGCCCGTGACGATGAGGCCGACGCCGCCGCGCGCGCGTTCGGCGTAGAAGGCGGCCATCCTCTCGAACCCGCCCGGGACCTCCTCCAGGCCGACGTGCATGGAGCCCATGATCACGCGGTTCCTCAGGGTGGTGAAGCCCAGGTCCAGGGGTTCCAGAAGGTGGGGGTACTCGCTCATGACCTCTCCTCGCGGGGTGCCTCGGGGGCGGTGTCCTGCCGCCCGCCCCCATTATGCAACAAGTTGCACAATGGGTCGCGGGGCGCCCCGGGGCCGACCGGGGGCCTCATCAGACCTCCACCGGAAGCGGAACGGGGCGCTTGGCCGTACGGCCGTCCCCGGAGGAGCGGCCCCGGATGCGGCGCACCACCCACGGGCCGAGGAACGACCCCAGCCACACCGCCTCCGACGCCGCCGACCGGAACACACCGGGGGCGGGGCGCTCCGGCAGCGGGTCGGCCCACGTCTGGTCGCTGCCCGGGATGCCCAGAGCGTGCGCCACCGCCCCGGCGATCCGCCGGTGGCCCTCCGGAGAGCAGTGCAGCCGGTCGGCGCCCCACAGGCGCCGGTCCGCCGCCACCGCGTGGGCGGCGGTGTCGGCCACCGCGACCCCGTGCCGCCCCGCCGCCTCCCGGACCCGCTCGTTGAAGTCGAGCACGCGCGGCACCAACGGCCGCGCCCACGGGACGATGCGCGCGATGTCGGGAAAGGTCAGCGTGGCCACCCGGGCGCCGACCCCGGTGAGCTCGGCGAACATCACCTCCAGATGGCCCACCACAGCACCCGCGTCGTAGCCGGGGCGCAGGAGGTCGTTGACCCCAGCGAAGACCGTCGCCACGTCCGGACGCAGCTCCAGGGCGTCCTTGAGCTGCCCCTCGCGCACCTGCCCGGCCAGGCGGCCCCGCACCGCGAGGTTGGCGTAGTCCACCCGCGCCCCCGTCGCCGCCAGGTGCTCCGCGAACCGGTCCGCCCACCCCCGGTACCCCGACCCCTCGTCGCCGTCCCCGATCCCCTCGGTCTGACTGTCCCCGAGGGCGACGTACCGCAGATTCCCGTCCAACCTCATGTCCCGCACCTTTCCCGGATACTGGCCAATACTCAAAAAGACGACTAATCACCTTGTTCACCACCCAGGCGCGGATCAACCTCCCGAACCGGTCCCGATTCGGCATGGACGGGGCCACGAGCGTGGCGGTCCGGCACAGACCGCCGGGCCGCTCCTAGCGTGGTCCGGGGGCGACACGTCCGGCCCCCGCCCGCGCCGTGCCCCGGGAGGGTCCGCCATGAGCAGGAACACCGTCGCCGAACAGCTCGTCCGCACCCTGGTCGCGGCGGGAGTGACCCGGATCTACGGGGTCGTGGGCGACAGCCTCAACCCCGTGGTCGACGCCGTCCACACCACCGACGGCATCGAGTGGGTGCACGTCCGCAACGAGGAGACCGCCGCCTTCGCCGCCGCGGCCCAGGCCCAGATCGACGGCGGGCTGGCCGTCTGCGCGGGGTCGTGCGGGCCCGGCAACACCCACCTCGTCCAGGGGCTCTACGACGCCCAGCGCAGCGGAGCCCCCGTGCTCGCGCTGGCCTCCCACATCCCGTCCCGCCAAATCGGTACCGGCTTCTTCCAGGAGACCCACCCCGAGCGGCTCTTCGGCGACGTCACCGAGTTCCGCGAACTGGTCTCCCACCCCGACCAGATGCCCCGGCTGGCGCGGATCGCCGTCCAGCACGCCCTCGGCACCCCCGGCGTCGCCGTGCTGGTCCTGCCCGGCGACGTCGCCGGGAGGAAGGCCACCGGCCCCGCCGACACCACTCCCGTCACCGCGGGGAGGGCCACCTGCTGGCCCGCCGAGGACGACGTCCGCGAGCTGGCCCGCCGGATCAACGAGGCCGACACGGTCGCGCTGTTCTGCGGGGCGGGCACCCGAGGCGCCCACGACGAGGTCATGGAGCTCGCGTCGCGGATCTCGTCACCGGTGGGCCACACCCTGCGCGGCAAGGAGTGGATTCAGTACGACAACCCGTACGACGTCGGCATGATCGGCCTCCTCGGCTACGGGGCCTGCTACGACGCCCTCCAGGAGGCCGACCTCACGGTCCTGCTCGGCTGCGACTTCCCCTACGACGACTTCCTGCCCCGGGACAACGTGGTGCAGGTCGACCGCGACCCGCGCCGCCTGGGCCGCCGCGTCCCCCTCCGGCTCGGTGTCCAGGGGGACGTCGCCGCGACCCTGCGGGCCCTGCGCCCCTCGGTCCGGCCCAAGGAGGACGACTCCTTCCTGAAGGACGTGCTCCGCCGCCACGAACGCGCCCTGACCAAGGTCGTGGACGCCTACACACGCGACATCGAACACCACACGCCGATCCACCCCGAGTACGTGGCGAGCGTCCTCGACGCCCTGGCGCCCGACGACACCGTCTTCACCGTCGACACCGGCATGAACAACGTGTGGGCCGCCCGCTACCTCACCCCGAACGGCCGCCGCCGCGTGATCGGCTCCTTCACCCACGGCACCATGGCCAACGCCCTGCCGCACGCTGTGGGCGCCGCCTACGCGGCCCCGGACCGCAAGGTCGTGTCGCTGTCCGGGGACGGCGGACTGAGCATGCTCCTCGGTGAACTCGTCACCGTCCACCAGCACGACCTGCCGATCACGACGGTGGTGTTCAACAACTCGTCGCTCGGCATGGTGCGGCTGGAGATGATGGTGGACGGGATGCCGCCCTTCGAGACCGACCACGCGCCCGTCGACTACGCGCGGATCGCGGAGGCCGTCGGCATGCGGGCGATCCGGGTCGAGGACCCCAGGGAGGTCCGCGACGCCCTGCGCGACGCCCTGGCCGCCGACGTACCCGTGCTGGTGGACGTGGTCACCGATCCCAACGCGCTCTCGATGCCCTCCCGGATCACCGCCGATCAGGTCACCGGGTTCGCCCTCTCGGCGGGCCGTACGGTCCTGCGCGGCGGGGTGGGGTCGATGATCGACCTCGCCCGCTCCAACCTGCGCAACATCCCCCGGCCGTAGTCGACCCGTCGGCGCATCGACGTGTCGACATGTCGCCGAGTCGGTCCCGGCGTGGGGAGGGCGGAACCGCGTGGGAGACGAACCACGCCCGGCCGCCGCCCGATCCCTCGGCGCCGCCGGGAGCCGCCGCCCCGGTCGCGCCCGATCACGGCACGGGCGATGGGGGCGATAGGGGCGATGAGTTCGGCGGGCGGCGACGGTCCACACACAGGGACCGGGCCCATCCGGAAACCCGGGAGGACGTCCCCCAGGGGACGAACGAGAGAGGGAGGTCGGCGTGACGGTCATCGTCGCCGGCAAGTTGTACGTGGACCCCAAGGACAGGGACCGCTTCGTCGAGGGACTCCGTCCCGTCGTGGAGGCCGCTCGCAGCCAACCGGGCTGCCTCGACCTGTCCATCTCCCCCGACCCGATCGAACCGGGGCGGGTGAACAACTTCGAGCACTGGGAGTCGCGGGAGGCCCTCGACGCCTTCCGGGCGATGGCGCCGAGCCCCTCGGTGCCCATCGAGATCGAGAACGACCAGGTACTCAAGCACCTGGTCTCGCACACCGGACCGCCCTTCGACTGACGGGGCCGTCCGGTCTCACCGCGTCCCCCGGCGCGGAAGGGGGTGGAAACGACGAGGGCCCCGACCGGTCTCCCGGTCGGGGCCCTCGCTTCTGTGGCGGAGGATAGGGGATTCGAACCCCTGAGAGGTTGCCCTCAACACGCTTTCCAAGCGTGCGCCCTAGGCCACTAGGCGAATCCTCCGTGGACAACTCTACAGGCTCCACGGCAGTGGTTCGAACGGGCTCCGGGGCGCTCGGAGGCGTGCCCGCAGCGGGCCGTACGGGGGTGAGCGGGGCGGGTTGCGGGGGTCCCGGGTTCGGATACACTCGGGGCAGACCCCTCGTGCGGCGTCACCCTATGAACCTCCCCAGGGCCGGAAGGCAGCAAGGATAAGTGGGCTCTGGCGGGTGCGCGGGGGGTCCTTTCTTGTTTCTGGGGGAACCTCGCCCCAGCGCCGCCCCCTTCCCGGTTTCCCCGACCACGTGCGAGTTGTCACCGCCAGCGGGTTGAATGGGACCGAGGCAGGGACCCAGGGGAGTGATCACACCGTGAGCATCGCGCTGTACCGCAAGTACCGTCCCGCGACGTTCGGTGAGGTGCGCGGCCAGGAGCACGTGACCGACCCGCTGCGCCAGGCGTTGCGCAGCGGGCGCATCAACCACGCCTATCTCTTCAGCGGTCCCCGCGGCTGCGGCAAGACCACCAGCGCGCGCATCCTCGCCCGGTCCCTCAACTGCGAGCAGGGCCCGACCCCCGACCCCTGCGGCACCTGCGACTCCTGTGTGGCGCTCGCCCCCGACGGCGGCGGCAGCATCGACGTGATCGAGATCGACGCCGCCTCCCACGGTGGTGTCGACGACGCCCGCGACCTGCGCGAACGCGCCTTCTTCTCGCCGGTGAACTCGCGCTACAAGATCTACATCATCGACGAGGCGCACATGGTGACCCGCGAGGGTTTCAACGCGCTCCTCAAGCTGGTGGAGGAACCCCCGCCGCACCTGAAGTTCGTGTTCGCGACGACCGAGCCCGAGAAGGTCATCGGCACGATCCGCTCCCGCACCCACCACTACCCCTTCCGGCTCATCCCGCCGAGCACCCTCCGGGAGCTCATGGAGGACCTCCTCAAGCAGGAGGAGGTCTCCTACGACCCGTCGGCCCTGCCCCTGGTCGTGCGCGCGGGCGCCGGTTCCGCCCGTGACACCCTGTCGGTCCTGGACCAGCTCATCGCCGGGTCGGACGAGGGCGGCATCACCCGTGAGGGCGCCGTCTCCCTGCTTGGCTACACCGACTCCAGCCTGCTCGGCGAGATGGTCGACGCCCTGGGCGCCCGCGACGGGGCCGCCGCGTTCGGCCTGGTCGACCGGGTGGTCGAGGGCGGGCACGACCCGCGCCGCTTCACCACGGACCTGCTGGAGCGCTTCCGCGACCTGGTGGTGCTGGCCGCCGTCCCGGACGCCCTCGACAAGGGCCTGGTGAACGTCTCGCCAGAGTCCGTGGAACAGATGCGGGACCAGGCCGCCCGGTTGGGTCCGGCCACGCTCTCCCGGGCTGCGGAGATCCTCAACCAGGGGCTGACCGAGATGCGCGGCGCGACCGCGCCCCGGCTGCTGCTGGAGCTCATGTGTTCGCGCATCCTGCTGCCCGCCGCCGACGGCGACCAGGGCACGGCGCTGCTGGCCCGGGTGGAGCAGATGGAGCGCCGCCTGGCCTCCGGCGCGGTGGCCCCGGCCGCGCCCGCGCGGGGGGCCGCTCCGGTGGCGCCCGACCCGGCCCCGGCGGCCGCCCCGGTTCAGCAGGGTCCGGCTCAGCAGGGTCCGGTTCAGCAAGGCCCGGCCCCGCAGGCCACGGCCCAGCCTCCGGTTCGGCAGGCCGCTGAGGCCCAGGCGGCTCCCGAACCCGCGCCCCGGGCCGTCGAACGTCCGAGCGCTCCGGAGCCCGCCCCGGCTCCGGCCCCGCAGGCCGCCGCCGAGCCCGCAGGGTGGGACGCCCCGCCGCGCGGTGCTCCCGAGCCGGCCCCGAGGTCGGCCCCCGCCACGGGCGGGGGCGGGCTCGACCTGGGCCGTGTCCAGGGCGCCTGGCAGCAGATCCTGGAGGCGGTCAAGGGCCGCCGCCGGTTCACCTGGATGGTCCTGGCCGGCAGCGACGTCCAGCCGGTCGGTGTCGAGGGCAACAGCGTGCTGCTGCGCTTCAACAAGCCCAACGAGGCCAAGGGCTTCAGCAACAGCGGCAGTGACCAGGTCGTGGCCGGAGCCATCCAGCAGGTCCTCGGGATCGAGGTCCGGGTGGCCCCGGCGAGCGGTGGGGGCCCGGCCCCGGCGCCCCAGCGGCGCGCCGAGCCCACCCCGGCCGCACCAGCTCCGGCCGCCCCCGCACCGCAGGCCGCCGCCGAGCCCGCCGGGTGGGACGCCCCCGCACCGGCTCCGGCCGCCGAGCCCGCGCCCGAGCCCGCGCAGGGGGCTCCCGGGGCCGAGGCACGTCCGGCCGGACCGCCGCCGGACCGTATCGTCACCGGACTCCAGGAGCCGCCGCCCGACCCGTACGAGGACGGTGCCGCCGCCCCGCCGCCGGACGACGGCGGTTTCGGCCGCCCCGCCCAGCGGTCGTCGCAGCCGAAGCGGACCGGGACGGGTGCTCCGGAGTCCGGGGCCGCCGAGCGCGCGGCCGTCACCCCGAACCGGTCCACGCCCCCGGGCCAGACCCCTGGCGGCGCGACCCGTGGCGGCGCGACCGGCGGCGGCGCGACCGGCGGTGCGGGTTCCTCCGCTCCGGTCTCCCCGGGCCGGGGCGCCGGGCTCATCGAGACCGAACTCGGCGGCAAGCTCCTCGAAGAGATCGAGCACGGCGCGGCCCCCGACGTGTAGGCCCTCCGCCGCCACGCGAGGGCGGCCAGGCGAGGGCACCCCGGCGGCGCGCCCGGGGCGTCACCGCCCGGGCGGGGGCCCGGGCCGTCAGGGGCGCAGACCGCGCAGGACGGTGTCCACGACCCGGTCCACGAACTCGTGGGTGATCGGCGCCGTGCGCAGCAGCCATCGGTGGTTGACCGGGCCGTTGAGCATCTCCACGGCGAGGTCGAGGTCGGCGTCCGGGGCGAGCTGTCCCGCGGCCTGACCCGAACGCAGCCGGTCCTTGACCGCTTCGCAGTTGGGTCGCACCAGCTGTTCGGTGACGGCCCGCGCGAACTCCTCGTCGTGCTGGACCTCGGCGGTGAAGGCCCGGGTGGTCCGGTCCATCGCGGGGTCGGAGAACTCGTCGGCGGTGGCGCGCAGTACGGTCTTGAGGTCGGCGGCGAGGTCCCCGGTGTCGGGCAGCGGCTGTCCGGCCTCGGCCCCGGTCAACCGGGTGAAGACGTCGAAGACGACGGCGGCCTTGGACGGCCACCAGCGGTAGATCGTCTGTTTGCCCACCCGGGCGCGGGCGGCGATGGCCTCCATGGTGAGCCGGGAGTACCCGACCTCGCCGAGCAGCTCCTCGGCCGCGTCGACGATCGCGTTGCGCGCGCGTTGACTGCGGCGACGGGGGTCCGGGGTCCGCCGGTTCCGTTCATCGGTGTTGTCGGCCATGTCTCCACGGTAACCGCTCGAAAAGGACGAGACGTATCGTCTCGTCACGGGTAACATCGGGATCGACGGCTTGAACGAGGCGACACGTCTTGTCCGCCTGATGACGAGAGGAGTCAACGGCCATGGCCAAGAACAGTGACAACCTCCTCGGGATGGGTGGTCAGCGCACCACCGTGTCCCGCACCGCGCTCCGAGGCGGCAAGGGCGGTACCAAGGGCGGGCCCAGCGACACCGCGCGCGAGCAGAAGCAGGAACTCCTGCGCCGACTGCGTGAGAAGCACGCCGCCCCGGACTCCGGGGACGCCGCCCGTCGGTCGTGACCAGGCGCCGTCGGCCCCCGCCGCGATGCGGTCGGGGGCCGACGCCGGTTCACCCCGGTGGACCGACCGGCCAGGACCGCCCGTCCGGCGCGTCCAGCCACACCCGGTGGCCCCCGTCGGTGTCCACCGCCAGGCCGAACCGGTCCGGAGCCGGTTCTCCCAGGCGGGACCAGAGGGCCAGGGCCTCCTCCACCTCGTCCCAGATACTCCTGGGCCCGCCCTGCTCGACCATCCACGAGGCGCCGTAGGGGTAGATGCGCACCCACGACCCGCCGCGACCGTCGCACAGCCACAGACCCGACCCGGTGCCGATCCAGCGCCGCCGCATCCGCCACCCGGGGACCATCACCGAGACCGCGAAGGCCGAGGAGAAGGCCAGCATCGGGGCGATCGGATCGGCCTGGATGAGGCGGTACTCGTCCGGCTGCTGGCCGGAGTCCTGGACCGGGGGCGCGTCCGAGCCGGGCGTGCGCAGCGGTACGAAGCCCACACCGCCGCGGAACCGCCCCACCGCCCGGAGCCCGGCGCGAGCTCCGGAGCCGCCGGTGTTCCCGGCGGACGCGTCGCCCTGACCCCCGGCTGCGTCGGCCCGGCCCCCGGCCGCGTCGGCCCCGACCGCCTCCACCGCCGCCAGGCTCATGAGGACTCCGGCGCTCTCCAGCAGACCCCACGGGCACACGATGAGTCCGCCCTCGGCGAGCTGGTCGAGCCAGGCCGCCGGAACGCCGCGCACCCCGCACGTGCTGATGATCCGGTCGAAGGGCGCGGCCTCCGCGCAGCCGTCGACACCGTCGGCCAGCCGTGTGTCGGGGGACAGGCGCGCCTCCCGGAGCGCGGACCGGGCCGCCAGCAGCAGCCGCTCGTCGATCTCCACCGAGGTGACCGCCGCGTCGCCGAGCCGGTGCGCGAGAAGGGCCGTGTTCCACCCCGTCCCGGTGCCCACCTCCAGCACCCGCTGCCCGTTCGCGAGCCCGGCCATCTCCAGCATCCGGGCGAGCACGGTGGGGGCGGAGCTGCACGAGGTCGCGGGGTCCCGGTCGCCCCCGCGCTGCCTCGGGACGGGCGCTCCCTCGACCCGGGTGACGATGGCGTTGTCCGTGTAGACGGCGGCCAGCCAGCGGTCCGGGTTGCCCGCGGCGTCCAGCGCGTCCCCGCCGGGGGTCAGCGCGCCGCGTTCCGGGATGAACAGGTGGCGGGGCACGGCACGGAAGGCCTCGACGAGTGCGGCGTCGGTCAGCGTGCCGTCCGCGATTATCGCCTCGATCAGAGCCGAGTTGCGCTCTCTGGCGGTCAACACGTCCTCAGTCCCCTGGTGGTCCGGCTGTTCTCGGGGACCCGGCCGCCGAGAACAGCCGGCGGGGCCCCGCCGGACATCTTTTCAACCCATGGTGACCAACGCGCTACTCTTCGAGTTTTTGCCTGGTGAAATCAGGTCAATGGTGCGGCCAAGAGCCCCTCGCCCCGGGGCTCCGCCCCCTCGTCGTGCCGGGGGTAGTCGACGTAGCCCCGGGCCCCGGACGTGTAGTGGAAGTCCTTCTCCCTGATCGGCGCCCACGGGACCCCGGCCGCGACCCGCTCGACCGCGTCCGGGTTGGAGATGAAGGCCCGGCCCACGGACACGAGGTCGGCGCGCCCCTCGGCGATCAGGGCGGCGGCGGACTCCGGGGTGGTCGGCGCGTGCTCGCCGGTGTTGCCCACCAGCGTTCCGGTCCAGTCCCTGCGGGCCTCGTCCAGCGCCGGGTGGACCGGGTCGTCGGTGACGTGCAGGTAGGCCAGCCCGAGCGGCGCCAGCTGGCGCAGTAGCTCCCGGTAGACCGGGCCCGGGTCGCGTTCCACCATCTCGAACTGGCTGTTGCCGGGGGAGAGCCGCAGACCCACCCGGTCCGCGCCGACGGCGTCCGCCACCGCCTCGGTGACCTCCACGGGGAAGCGAATCCTCCCGGCGACGCCGCCGCCGTAGGAGTCCGTGCGCAGGTTCGTGTTGTCGGCGAGGAACTGGTGCGGCAGGTACCCGTTGGCCCCGTGGATCTCCACCCCGTCGAACCCGGCCAGCAGGGCGGACCTGGCCGCCTCGGCGTACGCGGCCACGGTGGCGGTGATCTCCGCGACGGTCATCGCGCGCGGCGTGACCGGCTCCACCTTGCCGTCCAGCGTGTGGACCAGGTCGGTCCGGGACACCGCCGAGGGGGCCACGGGCGTGCCGCCGTCGGGCCGGTTGGCCGGGTGGCCGCCCCGCCCCGCGTGCATGATCTGGGCGAAGATCCGCCCGCCCGCCGCGTGGACCGCGTCGGTGACCCGCCGCCACCCCCGCACCTGCGCCTGTGTGTACAGGCCCGGTTCGACGAGGAACTGCTGCCCGGGGACGTCGGGCGCGATCCCCTCGGAGACGATCAGCCCGGCTCCGGCGCGCTGGGCGTAGTAGTCGGCCATGAGGTCCCCGGGTACCCCGTCCCGGTCCGCGCGCAGGCGGGTCATCGGAGCCATGACCACCCGGTTGGGCAGGTGGAGTCGTCCGAGCCGGTAGGTGTCGAGCAGGGGCTGGGTGCCGTTCATCGCGTTGTCCATGACCAGAGCGTAGAATCTGACATCAGTGTCAGATTCAAGGGTTCGTGTCCAGGGTCACACCACCGGAAACGGAGACGCCGTGCGCATCGGAGAGCTGTCCGCGCGGAGCGGGGTCAGCCCCCGCTCGCTGCGCTACTACGAGGAGCGGGGCCTGCTCGCGTCGGAGCGCACCGCCGGCGGGCACCGCGAGTACGGCGAGGACGCCGTGGACCGCGTCGACCGCGTCCAGTGCCTGCTCGGCGCCGGGCTCAGCACGGAGACCATCCGCGACCTGCTGCCCTGCGTGTACGCCCGGGAACGCGGCGAGCCCGCCCCCGACCTGCTCGACTGGCTCCGTGCCGAGCGCGAGCGGGTGTCCGGGGCGATCCACGGGCTGGAACGCACCCGCGAGGCCCTGGACCAGGTCATCGCGGAGTCCGGGGGGACGGACGTCCGAGGAGCCCCGGTCGGACCGGTTACCCTCACAGACAAGTGACACGAAGCGATGAACAGCACCACGCGTGCGGCGAGGAGACGGCCGTGAACCCTGGCGGAATGGACATGCAGGCCCTGCTCCAGCAGGCCCAGCAGATGCAGCAGCAGCTGGCCCAGGCCCAGCAGGCCCTGGAGGAGGCCGAGGTCGTGGGCACCTCCGGCGGCGGCCTGGTCGAGGTCAAGCTCAGCGGTCGCGGGCAGGTGGAGGACATCACCGTCGACCCCAAGGCGGTGGACCCCGCCGACGCCGAGGAGACGGCACAGACCGTGGCCGACCTGGTCCTCGCGGCCATCCGTGACGCCGAGGCCCAGGTGGAGCGCCTCCAGCAGGAGAAGATGGGGCCGCTGGCCCAGGGCCTGGGCGGCGGCGGGATGCCCGGCGGCATGCCCGGCCTGCCCGGCTTCTAGGGAGGTCTCGCCGCGCGGATGACGGGCCCCAGGGTGAGGCGGCCCGTTCCTCGCGGCCACCGGCCACCGCGTCGCCGTGCCGCCGTCCGGCTGCCCCAGCGGCACCGGGTGGCGGCACCCGGCCTGCCTCGGCGACACGGAACGGACCACGACCCGGGCACGGTCGCGAGAGGTCACCGCCCCCCGATACGGTGGGGGAGGGCCAGGAGTGGCCCCGCCGGGCCCCTGGCCCGGTTCCGACCGAGTGGGTAGGCATGTACGAGGGCGCGGTACAGAATCTGATCGACGAGCTGGGGCGACTGCCCGGCGTCGGTCCGAAGAGCGCGCAACGCATCGCCTTCCACCTGCTGTCCGCCGAACACGCGGACGTCAAACGCCTGGTCAACGCACTCGTCGAGGTCAAGGAGCGGGTGCGCTTCTGCTCGATCTGCGGCAACGTCGCCGAAGAGACCGAGTGCCGTATCTGCCGTGACGCCCGCCGCGACGCCGCCGTCATCTGCGTCGTCGAGGAGTCCAAGGACGTCGTCGCCATCGAACGCACCCGCGAGTTCCGTGGTCGCTACCACGTGCTCGGGGGAGCCATCAGCCCCATCGAGGGTGTGGGCCCCGACGACCTCCGGGTCAAGGAGCTCATGACCCGCCTGGCCGACGGCCAGGTCACCGAGCTGATCCTGGCGACCGACCCGAACCTGGAAGGGGAGGCCACCGCGACCTACCTGGCGCGGCTGGTCAAACCCATGGGCCTGAAAGTCACCCGGCTGGCCAGCGGGCTCCCCGTCGGCGGCGACCTCGAATACGCCGACGAGGTCACTCTCGGGCGAGCCTTCGAAGGCCGCCGCAGCCTGGAGTTCTAGCTCACACTTCCCCGTAATCGGGCCGAAATATGAGTAACCTCCGCTCTGGCGGGTAGCCCCGAACATCGGTGTGTCAAGACGCCACGCCCTCCCTCCGCAGGTCGGGCGGGGTGCCGTGTGCGTCCCTGGCTACACTCCATTGTTAATTGTCTTGATCCCAACTCCTCAGGAGCATCGATCGTGGCCCTAATCGTGCAGAAGTACGGTGGGTCTTCCGTGGCTGACGCGGAAGCCATCAAGCGAGTAGCCCAAAGGATCGTGGCTCAGAAAAAGGCGGGACATGACGTCGTGGTCGTGGTCTCGGCCATGGGCGACACGACCGACGAACTGCTGGACCTGGCCGAACAGGTCTCCCCGATGCCCCCCGCACGCGAGCTCGACATGCTCGTCACCGCGGGCGAGCGCATGTCGATGGCCCTCGTGGCGATGGCCATCGAGAACCTGGGCTACGAGGCCCGATCCTTCACCGGCTCCCAGGCCGGGGTCATCACCACGTCGCTGCACGGCAACGCCAAGATCATCGACGTGACCCCCGGCCGTATCCAGGAGGCCATCGGTGAGGGCGCGATCTGCATCGTGGCCGGGTTCCAGGGCGTCTCCCAGGACACTAAGGACATCACCTCCCTGGGTCGTGGCGGTTCCGACACCACCGCCGTCGCCCTCGCGGGCGCGCTCAACGCCGACGCCTGCGAGATCTACAGCGACGTGGACGGCGTGTTCACCGCCGACCCGCGCGTCGTTCCCTCCGCACAGCGCATCCCCCAGATCTCCTACGAGGAGATGCTGGAGATGGCCGCGAGCGGCACGAAGATCCTGCATCTGCGCTGCGTCGAGTACGCGCGCCAGTACAACATTCCCCTGCACGTCCGTTCGTCGTTCAGCCAGAAGCCCGGAACGTGGATCGTTTCGGAAGTCGAGGAAAGCGAAGGCATGGAACAGCCGATCATCTCCGGGGTCTCCCACGACCGGAGCGAAGCCAAGATCACCGTCGTCGGTGTCCCCGACAAGGTCGGTGAGGCCGCGACCATCTTCAAGGCGCTCGCCGAGGCCGAGATCAACATCGACATGATCGTGCAGAACGTGTCGGCGGTCTCCACCTCCCGCACGGACATCTCGTTCACCGTCCCCAAGGACTTCGGCAAGGTGGCGGTCGCCGCCCTGAAGAAGGTCCAGGAGAAGGTCGGCTACGACTCCCTGCGCTACGACGACAAGATCGGGAAGGTCTCGCTGATCGGCGCGGGCATGCGCTCGTACCCGGGCGTCACCGCCCGCTTCTTCGACGCGATCGCCTCCTCCGGCACCAACGTCGAGATGATCTCCACCTCGGAGATCCGCATCTCGGTGATCGTCGAGGAGGACCAGGTCGACGCGGCGGTCCAGGCCGCGCACAGCGAGTTCCAGCTCGACGCCGACCAGGTCGAGGCTGTCGTCTACGGAGGTACCGGCCGATGAGCAACCGTCTCCCCACCCTGGCCATCGTCGGCGCCACCGGCGCCGTCGGCACCGTCATGCTCGACATCCTCACCCAGCGTGAGAACGTGTGGGGCGAGATCCGGCTGGTCGCCTCGGCGCGCAGCGCGGGCAAGGTCCTGAGCGTGCGCGGCGAGGACGTCGTCGTGCAGGCGCTGGCCCCCGAGGTCTTCGACGGTGTGGACGTCGCCATGTTCGACGTTCCGGACGAGGTCTCCAAGGAGTGGGCCCCGATCGCCGCCGCCCGCGGTGCCGTGGCCGTCGACAACTCCGGTGCGTTCCGCCTGGACCCCGACGTCCCGCTGGTGGTTCCCGAGGTCAACGCGGACCAGGTGCGCAACCGTCCGCGCGGCATCATCTCGAACCCGAACTGCACCACCCTGTCGATGATCGTGGCGATCGGTGCCCTGCACCGGACCTACGGCGTCAAGGAGCTCGTGGTCTCCTCCTACCAGGCCGCCTCCGGCGCCGGCCAGGAGGGCATCGACGTCCTGCGCGACCAGATGGCCAAGGCGGGCGGGGACCGCGCCCTCGGCGACAGCGCGGGCGACATGCGCGCGGCCGTCGACGAGCTCGGCCCGTTCCCGGCGCCGCTGGCCTACAACGTCGTGCCGTGGGCGGGTTCGCTCAAGGACGACGGTTGGTCCTCGGAGGAGCTGAAGGTCCGCAACGAGTCCCGCAAGATCCTGGGGCTTCCGGAGCTGAAGGTCTCCGCGACCTGCGTGCGGGTGCCGGTCATCACCACGCACTCACTGGTGGTCCACGCGACCTTCGACAACGAGGTCACCGCCGACGCCGCCCGTGAGCTGCTGGGCGGCGCCGAGGGCGTCAAGGTCCTGGACGACCCCGCCAACGGCGAGTTCCCGACCCCGAACGACGTCGTGGGCACCGACCCGACCTGGGTCGGCCGCATCCGGCAGTCGATCGACGACCCGACCTCGCTCGACCTGTTCCTGTGCGGGGACAACCTGCGCAAGGGCGCCGCGCTGAACACCGCGCAGATCGCCGAGGTCGTCGCCAAGGAGTTCACCCAGGCCTAGCGCGCACGTCACCGGGCTCCGGTCCGGGACGACGACACCGGGGCGGTGGTCCGTTCCCTCCCACCGAGGGGGCGGGCCACCGCCCTTCGTCGTGTACGCCCCGGGCTACCTGCGGCTCCGGGGGCGGGCGAGGGACAACTTGTAGAGAAGTCGACACTGCTCCACCGATCCGATGAGGTCGGAGGTCTCGACCGGGCGTTCGCCGCAGTAGTGGGTGCGTTCGACGACCAGCACCTGGACACCCGGGGCGGAGTCCAGGAGTGCGGCCTCGGCGTCGCGCAGGGCGCGGACGCCGACCTCCTCCACCACCCGGTCGACGGGGAACCCGGCGGCGCCCAGGCGTTCGAGGGTGCCGGTCTCGGTGGCGTCGAACGGCGTGCGCAGGGTGCCCGCGGTGAGGATCGCCGGTTCCCAGGACCGGTGCAGGGTGACCGGCCGGTCGGCGGAGAGCCCCCGCGAGGTGGTGCGGTACACGGGGTCGCCGTCGCGGAGCCGGAGCCGGGTGCTCAGGGGCGCCGTACAGCGCTCCTGTTCGGTACGGACGTTCTCGCGGGTCAGTTGACCCAGGCCGGAGCCGGAGGTGGCGTCGGTCCTGGACAGCCGGAAGGTCTCCGGGGCGGTCCGCACGAAGTAGCCGGAGCCCGGCCGGGCCTCCACGAGGCCCTCGGTGACCAGGAGGCGCAGCGCGGTGCGGGAGATCTGTTCGCTGACCCGGTAGGAGCGGGCCAGACGGGTGCGGGAGGGGAGGCGGGTGCCCGGGGTGATCTCGCCGTTGAGGATCGGTTCACGGAGCTGGTCGGCCAGCCAGAGGTAGCGAGGTTGCCTGGACACCGCTCACCCGACCTCTGTCGCGTCCCTGGTCGGAGGAGTGGCTCTCGCCAGGCGTGCGGGTCGGTGGTGGAGGGGGGCCGTGCCGTCACCGTGGTCGGTACCGACGCCGGGCCGGAGGGAGGGAGTGGACCTGCCAGTTCGCCGAAGCTCGCCCATGGTTCCAGTAAAGCAGTGGGAAGGCCTGGTGGGGGGCGCTACCCGAAAGTAGTCACGGCTGGGATGGCCTCACCACGGAATCGGAGGCGCCTGAGCCGTTGCCGGGAAACGCCCGAAAACGTCGGAATGTACGTGACTGGCAGCCGCGAATTACTACCCTATGTAACTAGACAGTCACTTCTTGCTTGGGGGAGTCATGATCACGAACCTGTCGGTGCTGGCCGATCGAGCGGACCTCTCGCAGATGTCGTACGAGGGTGGCCGCGCCGTCGCCTGGATGAGCGGTATCACCGGGGTCCTCATCGGTCTCGTGTTCCTCGCGATCGCCGTGCTGGTGATCGTCGCGATCGTCTCGACCCTGATCAACAGCGACACGTCCGGTGGGGGCAAGCTCCTGTGGATCATCTTCATCCTCTGGTTCCCGCTGTTCGGCGCCGTCGCCTGGTTCGTGGTGGGCAAGAAGGGGCACCTCAACCGCTTCCTCGGCATCGACAAGGGGAGGGCTCGGCACACCGTGCCGGGAAGCGTCGGGCAGCACAGCAACATCCCTCCCGACCAGACCGGCCTCGGCAACGCCTGAGCACGAGCGAAGGGGCCCCGGGTCATCTGGGGCCCCTTCGTGTTGTCCACAGCCTGTGGACAGATCGACGTGTCGACACGTCGACGTCAGGCCTGGAAGCAGGGGCCCGGCTCCATGACGGTCTCCAGGGCCGTGTACCGGCCGCCGGGTCCCCGGACCAGACGCCGCAGCCCGGTCACGGCGGCCCGGGGGATCGGTCCGTAGACGTGGGGGAACAGGACCCCGGCGTCCACACCGGGCGGCGGGGCCGGTGCGGCCGCCTCCCACCGCACCTCGGCGTCCACCTTCCCGGTGTTCACCACCAGCACGACCAGCGCCTGCTCCGCAGCGGAGTAGAGGGCGTTGGCGACCGCCAGCATGGTGGCCTCGTCCGGGGAGGCGTGCAGGAACCCCTCGGTAAGCAGGGACTCGGCCTCGACGTTCCCGCCGGAACGCCAGCGCGAGAGTTCGGTGAGATGCAGGATGTGAGCCATGCACCGGACGGTACACGTTCGACCCCCGCCCCGCCGGGCCGCCACGTGCGCGTCGGGCGCGGCCTACCCCGGCTGTCGGCCGTTGGCGAAGTCGTCCCGTCTGGAGGCGTGCTTCCAGGCGGTGTCGCGCCAGTGGTTGTGCTGGGCGATCACATCGGGGTCCTCGATGATCTCGCCGCCGAGGAAGATGTCGGAGTCGTCGAAGTGCATCTTGAGCAGGGTGTGCGAGTCGAACAGCCAGTAGTCGTGCTGAGGTAGACCCGCCGTTTCGGCCTGGACCCGTTCGAGATAGCGGATGTCCTCGCCCGCGCCGTTGGTGAATTGGGCGCACCACACCCCGAAGCGGCTGTAGTCGGTGAGAGGGACGGTCACCACACGAACCCGGGAGAACCGGCGCCCCGCCGCAGTGGCCTTCCTGATCATGTCGAGCCAACTCCGCATCCAGGGGAGGTCGTCGGGTTCTCCGGCGAGGAACTTGCGGAGAGACGCCCGTTCATGCGGTGCGCCGTAGTGGTCGCGGGCTTCCAGGCGGAAGGCCGTGTGCTTGAAGGAGCCGAAGAGCTCCCCGAACTCCGGCCCGGGTTCGATGAACCTGTTCAACGGGTTTCCTCCTGCTGTCTGAAACTCTCCATGGAGCGAGTTCGATGGCGTGGGTGTCCGGGTACCCCCGCCGACGCGGTCCGAGCGACTGCTGAACACCTCACGTGCTGCCCTGGTCCGGGGGCAGGCGGGCGGCCTCGGTCGCGTGGCCCTACACCGGGTGCCTCCATGTACCCAGGCTGGAGCGGATGGAGTGGACACCGCTCCGCGCGTCGGCCTCCAGGTTGAAGGAGCACAAGCCGGGCCACCCCGCTGCCTCCAGCAACGTGTACGCCTTCGTGAAAACGGTCAGAGCCCTCGTGCCGTTGCAGGTGACCGAACCGTCCGGCCAGATGTGCGCCCAGTCGCCGTCCTCTCCCAGGGCGACGACGGGCACGGCGCCGCCCTTCCAGGGGCGCCCTCCCACGGCGATGTACAGCTCCGGGCAGGTGAGCACCAGATGGGTCAGCCTGTCGTTGTCGAGGAGGTCCCGCGATCCCTCGGGGAAGACTGCTCGGTCGGTGGCCTCCTCACCGGTTCCGGGGAATCTGCGCCGGGCCCCGCGCTGGCTGCGGTCGCGCATGAACGAGGCGTCACGGGCCAGTGGTCCGCTGGCGGTGGTATGGCCCGTCCTGCGCAGGGCGACGACGGGTGTGGGCCCGTCCTCGGGGTAGGGCGCCCATGGGACCACCAGTCGGGCATCGCGGTCGACCCGTTCCACCCATGCGAGGGGAACCCGTTGGACCGCGCACGTGGCGATGAGGGCGTCGAAGACCTCGGACGCGCCCGGATCAGTGCCGGTAACCACCTTCACGTTGGTTCCCGCGAGGCGGTCGCGAGCGTGGGCGGCCACGTTGGAGTCGATCTCCACGCTCGTCACCGATCCTGCGGGGCCGACGAGGGACGCCAGGATGGCGGCGTTCCACCCGGTGCCGGTCCCGATCTCCAGCACGCGCATGCCTGGTTCGATCCCGGCCGCATGGATCATGTCCGCCATGAGCTGGGGCGCGGAAGACGACGACGTTGGAGTGTTCATCGGCCCGTCACTGCCGTCGTTGGCCTGCGTGGTGACGTAGTCATCGCTGTAGACGGCACTCGCCCACCCGTCGGGATCTTCGGTTCGGTCGAGTGCCGCACCGACCGCGCTGGGCCAGATGACGTCGGGGATGTACTCGTGACGGGGGCGGGTCGAGAAAGCGGCCCGGATGGCGTCAGTGGTGTCCAGCCGACCGGTCAGGGCGGAGTGGGCGTGGTGGAGGTCGGGCACGTCCTTACACCCTCCCCTTCCCTTTGCACAGCGGGCATTGCATGGGCTCTTTGTCCTTCCAAGGCCCTTGTCCGTCCCCGCCAGGGAAGATCCATCCGCTTCCTCGGCAGTTGTCGCAGTCTGCGGCGGAGGGATTGAATGGCTGGCTTCGGAGTGGGGTGCCGCTGGTTGACGTCCATGTCGTCGGACACGCCGGGGAGCCCGTACTCCGGGTGAACGTCACCCACTCGGAGGGATGGAGTAGCAGCACCGGACCCCGTGTGTTCTTGCAGTCCCGCAGTCCGACGAGGTCGGGAATGCGGTCGGCGATCGCCGCCTCAACGCACCCGTCATCGCCGCTGCCACCGGATGTGAAGAAGTCGCCGTCGTCGCAGATCTCACGGAACTCTTCTGGGTTCATGATGGTGCCCATTGCGTCCTCCTCGGGGTTTCTGGAACAGCACGGTAGTCTCAAGTGTGACGTAACAGGGCACTGTTGGAGATACTTATCGAAATATTTCTCGAGCTTCATTCAAGCTAGGGGTGAGAAGGTTCGTGCTGGACTCTTCTCAGTTATTCGAGCAAGGGTCTTGCGGTCGAGAGTGTGCCGCATAAATGGGAATGTTCCTTGGCATCCTCGTCTGCGGTCCTCAGGATGTTACGTACTATTCTGCTTCGCAGCCTTACCCAGCAGGGCTCTTGCCTTTTCGTTGAAGCATGCCCCCGATGAAGCCATCTGGAATACATGGAGGTACTGCTCGACCTCGACGTCGTGAGTGAGGGTCAGCTCGGCGGAGATGGTTTCGACGACCACCGTTGCTTCGTCCTGAATCCAGAAACCATGGTTGGGCAGGTACGGGGGGGAAGAGTCAAAGGGGATGATTCCGAAGGAGACGTTGGAAAGTCTGCTCAATGTGATCAGCCGGTCCATCTGGGCCGTCATCGTTTCTCGGTCGCCGCGCCTGTGGTGTAGCGCGGCCTCGGCGACGATGTAGCGGAAGCTCTTGTCGCGGCGGTAGAGGACGTCCTGACGCTGAATCCGCCGCTGGACGGCGTCCTCAATGTCGGAGGCGGATCGGTTCTTCCGGCTCGCCGATTCCAGCACCGCGCGTGCGTAGTCGGGGGTCTGGAACAGGCCGGGAACGAGCATCGGCTCATAGCCTCGGAAAGTCCGGACGTGCTTTTCCTGGCTCGCGATCCTCGCCTGAATGCCGCTGTGGCCCTGGTGCAGCTGGTCCTTCCACGCGACCCACATGGACTCCAGTTCGCTCAGGCGGGTGCTGAGGTCGGCCGTTGCGTCCTCTCTGCCGCAGGCCCGGGTCCAATGCGCGATCTCGGCTGCCTCAGGGGTCTGGCGCCCGGTTTCGATCTTGGAGATTTTCGACTGGCTCCACGCCAACTGCTCCGCGAGCTGGACGCCCGTCAGTCCAGCTGACCGGCGTATCTCGCGGAGCCGCCTGCCCAGGTCCTGCCGGGCGCGTTCGATGGTGTAGGTCACCTAGGTATTGAACCGCTTACTGCTCTGGGGGTCGTACTCGCTGTGCGGGATCGCGTGCTTCCAGGCGATGTCGCGCCACTGACGGTAGAGGGCGATGGTGGCCGGATCGTCGATGTGCTTGGACTTGCCGGGGGCGTCGTCGTCATCGAAGTGCAGCAGGCACCCCCAGGAGTCGTCGAACAGCCAGTAGTCGAAGTCCGGCAGTTCTTGGACTGCCGGGTGGTGTCTGGGGAGCCAGCGGATGTCCTCGCCCGCTTCGATGTTGAACCGGGTGACGGCGTGTTCCCAACGGATGTAGTAGCTCAGGGGTTCGGAGACCACTCGTACTCGCTGCCAGGCCTTGCCTTCCGCGGTGCCGCTGGTGACGTTCCTGTGCCATGTGGAGGTCTGGGTGAAGTTCTCCTTGCGGCCCAGGTCACCTGTCCGGAGGAAGTGTTGGATGTCCGAGGCTTCCTTGGTGACGTTGTAGCGGTCGCGGACCTCCAGCTTCCAGGCCGTGTGCTTGAAGTCCTTGAACTGTTGGGCGAACTCGTCGCTGGTGATGCTCCTGGCCATGGGTCACTCGTCCTCGGTGGCGAATCGCAGGAGTTTGCGGGGGATCTCGACCAGGGTTTCGTTCTCTGCCAGGTCGCGGACATCGCCCATCGCCTCGGGGTCGTTGATCTTGTAGCCCTGGACCACGATGGTGCCGCGGTCGGTCTTGTAGAGGGTGGGGCAGTGGCCGTCCTCGCTGTCAGTACCCAGGAAGGTCATCCGCATCTGCGCCTGCTCTCATAGCCGAGAATATTCTCTTGTTATCGTCACATGACTTCTCGGGGTTGACCAGCCGCCTAGCGTGACCGGATATGGCCACGAGTGCATGGCGTGGCCTCAAACGTCAACGCCCCGACCGAGAGATGGTCGGACGGTCCGCGCACGACGAACGCCCCGGCCGGAGGGCTTCCGGCCGGGGCGTCGCTGACACACTGCTACAGGATGATCCGCATGGGCTCTTCCAGGATCTCGGCGAGCTCCTTCAGGAACGCCGCGCCCACGGCACCGTCGACCGCGCGGTGGTCGACTGACAGCTCCAGGGCGATCCGGTTGCGCACCGCCACCTCACCGTCCACGACCACGGCCTCCTGGCGCATCGCGCCGACCGCGAGGATGGCGGCCTCGGGCGGGTTGATCACCGCGGAGAAGCTGTCGATACCGAACATGCCCAGGTTGGACACGCTGAAGGTACCGCCGCTCATCTCCTGCGGCTTGAGCTTGTTGTCCCGGGCCTTGCCGGCGAGCTCACGGGTGCGCGTGGAGATCTCCGACAGGGTCGCCTTGTCGGTGTCGTGCAGCACCGGCACGACCAGCCCGGCGTCCACGGCGACGGCCACACCGACGTTGATCCGGTGGTGCTGGACCAGGGTGTCGTTGATCCAGGAGGTGTTGACCTCCGGGTGCAGCTTGAGGGCGGTCGCGCAGGCCTTCACGATCAGGTCGTTGAAGCTGACCTTCACACCCGTGCTGGACAGCTGCTCGTTGATCTGGCCGCGGAAGGCCTTGAGGGCCTCGGCGTCGATCGAGCGGCGCAGGTAGAAGTGCGGGACCGTCTGCTTGCTCTCGGTCAGACGGCGCGCGATCACCTTGCGCACGTTGCTGGTCTTGACCTCCTCCGAACCCCGGACGTCGTCCTGGGTCGGGGCGGCCTGGACGGCGGGCGCCGGTGCGCTCGGCTGGGGAGCCGGGGCGGCGGGGGCGGCGGAACCGTCCTTGGCGGCGGCCTCGATGTCGGCCCGCACGATCCGGCCCTTGGGGCCGGACCCCTGGATCTTGGTGATGTCCAGGCCGTACTCCTTCGCGAGCCTGCGGGCCAGCGGGGAGGTACGGGGGCGCTCACCGGAGGGGGCCTCGGCCGCAGGGGCGGCCGGGGCGGCGGCCTCGGCGGGCCGCTCCTCGGCTTCGGGCTCCGCCTTCTCCTCGGCGGCGGGGGCCGCCGGAGCCGCGGACTCCTCGGGCACGGCGTCCGGCGAGTCGGCGATGAAGCCGATGACCTCGCCGATCGGCACGGTGTCGCCCTCGGAGACGTTCTGCTTGACGAGGTAACCGTCCTCGTAGGCCTCGAACTCCATGACGGCCTTGTCGGTCTCGATCTCGACCAGCACGTCACCGGAGGAGACCTTGTCCCCCACCTTCTTCACCCAGGTGGAGATGACGCCCTCCTCCATGGTGTCGGAGAGGCGCGGCATGTGGATCTCGCTCATTGACTACTCCCTCTACCCGACCCGTTTGCCGACGGCGCTCAGGGTTTCCTTGATCGCGGTGCTGATCGACTCGACCGACGGCAGGGCGGCGGTCTCCAGGGACTTGGCGTACGGCATGGGGACCTCGGCCATGGCCACCCGGCGTACGGGGGCGTCCAGGTAGTCGAAGGCGCCCTCCTGGATCGACGCGGCGATCTCCGCGCCGATGCCGTAGGTGAGCCAGTCGTCCTCACAGATCACCGCGGCACCGGTCTTCTTGACCGAGTCCACGAAGGTCTGCCGGTCGAGGGGGCGCAGGCTGCGCAGGTCCACGACCTCGACGCTGATGTCCTCCTCAGCCAGCTTCTCGGCCACCTGGGTGGCGACCATGGCCATCCGGGAGTAGCCGATCAGCGTGATGTCGCTGCCCTCGCGGGTCACGGCGGCACGGCCGATGGTGGCGATGGCGTCGTTCTGCGGCTCCGCGTAGTCCTCGGGCACCTCGCCCTTGGAGTTGTACAGACCCAGGTTCTCCAGGAACAGGACCGGGTCGTCGTCGCGGACGGCGGCGCGCAGCATCGAGGAGGCCTCGGCCGGGGTGCTGGGAGCCATCACCTTGAGGCCGGGGATGAAGGAGTAGAACAGCTCGATGTTCTGCGAGTGGGTCGCGCCGAGCTGCTGGCCGCCGCCGCCGGGGGTGCGGATGACCATGGGGACGCTGGTCTGACCGCCGAACATCCCGTAGATCTTGGCGGCGTGGTTGATGATCTGGTCGATGGCGATCAGCGAGAAGTTGATCGTCATGAGCTCGACGACCGGGCGCAGGCCCAGCATGGCGGCGCCGACGGCCGCGCCTACGAAGCCCTCCTCGGCGATGGGGGTGTCCTTGACCCGGCGGGGCCCGAACTCCTTGAGGAGGCCCTCGGTGATCTTGTAGGAGCCCTCGAAGACGCCGATCTCCTCGCCGATCACGAGGACGTTCTCGTCGCGCAGCATCTCGGCGCGCAGGGTGTCGCGCAGCGCCTGGCGGTAGGTGATCACGGACATGTGAGTGGTTCCTTCCTATTCCGCGAACACCGGGTCGGCGGGCATACGCCGCGACTCGTTCGGCACCGGGGTGGCGTAGGTGTAGTCGAAGAGCGTGGACACGTCCGGCTTCGGGCTGTTCTCCGCGAAGTCGGCGGCCTCGGCGACCTCGGCCTTGACCGACGCGGCGATCTCGTCGCGCAGGTCGTCGGTGAGGATTCCGGCCTTGGTGAGCTGGGCGTCGAAGAGCACGATCGGGTCGTTCTCCTCGGAGCGGGCCGAGTCACGCTGCTCGTCGGTGCGGTACTTGGCCGGGTCCACGACGGAGTGGCCCTTCTGCCGGTAGCTCCAGGCCTCCAGCAGGAAGGGGGTCTGCTCCTCGCGGGCGCGCTCGACCAGGCGGGTGGCGGTGTCGCGGACGGCCAGGACGTCGCGGCCGTCGACGCGCTCACCCTCGATGCGGAAGGCGGCGCCGCGCTTGTACAGCTCGGGCTCGGCGGAGGACATCTCCACGGTGGTGCCCATGCCGGTGAAGTTGTTGATCACCACGAAGACGACGGGCAGGTTCCACAGCTTGGCGATGTTGAGGGACTCGTGCCAGGCGCCGATGTTGGTGGTGCCGTCGCCCATCTGGCACATGACGACCTCGTCGCCGCCACGGTAGGTGACGGCGAGCGCCGCGCCGGTGGCCAGGGGGAGCTGGCCGCCGACGATGCCGTAGCCGCCGAGCATGCGGGTCTCGGTGTCGTACATGTGCATCGAGCCGCCCCAGCCCTTGGAGACGCCGTCGGAGCGCCCGTAGAGCTCGGCCATGACCCGCTTGGGGTCCATGCCCTTGCCGATCGCGTACCCGTGGTCACGGTAGTTCGTGAACAGGTAGTCGCGCTCCTGGAGGGCGGTCATCAGACCGACGACCGTGGCTTCCTCACCGAGGTTGAGGTGGCAGTATCCGCCGATCCGGGCCTGGGTGTAGGCCTGTCCGGTGCGCTCCTCGAAGCGTCGGATGAAGAGCATCTGACGGTAGTAGTCGAGGAGGGTCTCGGGCTTCTCGTTGCCGAGGCCGGTGTCCTTCCGGGTCCGGCGCCGGGGCGCGGAGGCCCGGGCGGTGCCGCCCTTCGGCTTGGCCGTGTCAGCCATGGTGTGCCTTTCTACGTGCGCGGAGGCCGCGCGCCGCCGACCTGTGGGTCGGATGACGCGGCCCGCCCGGACCGCGCTGTCATACGTGGTCCCGGCGCGTGCCGCCGCCGGGCTCATCGGCGGCGACACTGTGGCTGTTGCGGGGCGCGTCCGGTCGGGCCTGGCGGGGCCCGGGTGCGGACGCGAAGCGAAACGGGTCGCGTGTGCAGTTGTCGCGCCGCGACCCTTGACGGCATTGCTTCCCGGTCTGGGGTGCCGTAAGCATCCGCCGGGAGGTCGGCCGAGTTCGTTCACCGGCCGGATGAACAACCCCGTGCCACCAGGGGGCACGCGCGTGGTGGTGTGACGTGCGTCGCGCACACTCTACGGTCTGATCGATGATCGATCAATACAACTTTAAGACAGAAACCGGAAGTCTGGTACAAACCACCAGGTGACGGCGGGAAGCGTCCGTGTGGGACGGAGGGAGCGTGAGCGCGGGAACCCCTGAGGGGTGCGGGAAACGCGTCTAGCGGGCGCCCTCGTGGGTGCGCAGAGCCGCCTCGACGTAGTTCATGACGTGGTCGCTGAGCATCTGCCCCACGGCCGGGTCGCCCTCGCGGAACGCCCGGGTGATCTGCGCGTGGTCGGCGGCCTTGGCGTGCAGCTCCATGTCGAGCCAGCGCACCGACAACGCCGTCCACACCTCGACGCCCAGGGACTCCCAGGTGTGCAGCAGCACGCTGTTGTCGGCCGCCCGCACCACCTCGCGGTGGAACTCCACGCTGTGCCGGATCTGCTCGGTGACGTTCCCCTCGGCGGTCGCGCGTTTGAGCGCCTCCACCTCGCGTTCCAGCACGGAGGCGTCCTCGGCCAGGCGCGGCGCGGCCAACTGTGCGGCCACCAGCTCTAGACCGGCGCGGACGGGGTAGATCTCCGCCATGTCCTGGACACCGAACGCCCTGACCCGGGCCCCCTTGTTCGGCACGGTCTCGATGAGCCGCAGCGTCTCCAGCTCGCGGAGCGCCTCTCGGACCGGCGCCTGGCTGACCTTCAGCTCCGTGGCGATCCTGCGCTCCACGATGCGTTCGCCGGGCTGCCACCGTCCGGACAGCAGACCCTCGACCAGTACCTGCCGGATCTGCTCCCTCAGCGGCTCGCGGGCCAGCTTTGAGGGGTCGTCCGGCAACTGTGGGAGGTCGACCATCCAGGGCCCTTCCGTCTTCCGACCCGTGCGCGACCAGCACACGCGCCGACACACTCCAGCGTCTGACAAGCTCCTTGAAGCCTGCCACACGCGCGCGGGTCTGCCGCACGCTCGGCCTCGAAGCGCTAACGGAAGCCTCACGAACGGGTCGCGCACGGGTGAAGCGGACCGGTCGTCCACGTGGGCTTCGGGCAAAGTGCGAGGTGGAAGGGTCACACTTGGGCCGGGAAACCACCAATGAGGGCAACCGTCCGGGTAGGCTCGCGTGTTGGCAATATCCACCCAAAGCCGTACGGAGAGTTACCCACGTCACGGTGATGGCCCGACGAGAGCGCCCTGACCCGCGCTGACCGAAGCAACTGCGGTAACGAGCGCCCACAGACGCCACTGTCGACCAGTTCCGTTCCCTGGACGTCGAGCCTGTCCGGCGGCCGGTCACGACCACCGTGAACCAGTCCGAAGGTTCGACCGTCGAACGGGGTGTAAGGGGTAGGACCCCGGTACGTCACCAACACTCCGTGTCGGCTCCGGGGACGTCAGGATCAGTCCCAACAACCGCGGCTAGCCCGTCCCCCACGCCTCAAGCAGTGCCACAGGCGAGCCCACGACGTGTGAGACAGCACTGAGCACATGACGCAATCCTCACGGACCCGGCACGCGCGGTCCAGACAGTTGACAACGCCACACGACCCGGAACGGCGCAAGCCGGACCCGGGGCCCTACAGCGGCCCGATCCCCGTGGTGCGGAGCAGGAAGCTCGCGCCGGGGCCGCCCGTCGTGCGCGCGGTCAGGTGGCCGAGCGTGAGCGAGATCGCGTGGGGGCTGGCCTCCGACCGCATCGCGATCATGCTCTTCGTCGCGCTCATCGTCATGACGATGCTGGCGGCGGGCCCCCTCCATCCGGTGGACAACTTCCTCAACGAGCTGCCCCGCCCCTACTGGGACACACTGCGCGAGCCGCTGATCTTCTGGCCGGACAACGTGGCCTCCCGTTACGTCGCCCTGCCGGTGCTGGGCGTGACCACCCTCCAGCTGGCCTACTGGCACCGCAGCTGGCGCCCGATCATCCTGGGTGCGGGTGGCGTCTTCGGGATGATGTCGCTGGTCTCCGTGATGAAGCTGCTGTTCAACCGGGGGCACGCCAAGTACTACGACCCGGACTTCTTCGCGGGGGCGGGCAACGTGGCCTTCCCCTCCGGGCACGGGGCCAACGCGATCCTTATCTACGGGCTGGTGCTGTTCCTCATCATCAGGTTCGGCGCGGCCCGGCCGCACATCATCCGGCGGCTGGCCTACTGCATCGTGGGTATCGCGCTCCTCCAGTCGACCGTCTCGATCTACCTGCACTTCCACTGGTTCACCGACCTGGTGGCCGGGATGATCGCGGGCGGGTTCGCGCTCAGGCTGACGATCCGCCTGGACCGGATGATCCCGCACGGCCACACCGTGCAGTGGTGGCCCTGGTACGGCAGGGACACCGAGACCGCCTCCTAGGGATCGGCGCGAGCGGTTCCCAGCGGCCTGGACAACGGAACGCCCGTCGGACACCCGGCGGGCGTTTCGCGTGTTCGGACCTGGTGGGATATACCCCTATGGGGTATGTTTGCCGACGGGGGGCGCGCGCACGTGCGCGGCCTCCGTCGTTCGGAGGCGTCGGGCGTGCAGGCTCGGAGCCGAAGGGGGTCGACATGACGACGGGTCAACAAGGCGACAGCGGCAGCCACGGGGAACACGGTGGCCACGGAGGTCACTCCGGGCACGGGGAACACGATGGCCATGGGGGCAAGAGCGGCCACGGGGGAGGGGGAGGCCACTCCGGGCACGGCGACCACGCGGCCGTGTTCCGCACCCGGTTCTGGTGGAGCCTGCTGCTGAGCGTCCCCGTGGTGTTCACCAGCCACATGATCTCCGGATGGTTCGGCTACCAGGTTCCCGACGCCCTGACCTGGGTCCCCCCGCTCCTGGGCACCGTCGTCTTCCTCTACGGCGGATGGCCCTTCCTCGCCGGGGTCCCCGGCGAACTGCGCGACCGCAGGCCCGGCATGATGACCCTGGTCGCGATGGCGATCACCGTGGCCTTCGGGGCGAGCCTGCTGTCCACCTTCGGCGTGGTCGGCATGGAGCTCGACTTCTGGTGGGAACTGGTCCTGCTGGTCGTGGTGATGCTCCTCGGTCACTGGCTGGAGATGCGCGCCCTCGGGCAGGCCTCCGGGGCGTTGGAGGCGCTGGCCGCCCTGCTCCCGGACCGGGCCGAACGCGTCGACCCCGACGGCGGGGTCGAGGAGGTCCCCGCCGCCGAACTCCGCACCGGGGACACCGCCCTGGTCCGCTCCGGCGGCCGGGTCCCCGCCGACGGGACGGTCGTGCGGGGCTCCGCGGCCGTCGACGAGTCCATGATCACCGGCGAGTCCCGCACCGTCACCCGTACCGAGGGCGACCGGGTGGTCGCCGGGACGGTCGCCACCGACTCCTCGCTGCGGGTGCGGGTGGACGCGGTCGGCGACGACACCACCCTGGCCGGTATCCAACGCCTGGTCAGCGAGGCTCAGGAATCGGGGTCGCGTTCGCAGGCGCTGGCCGACCGCGCGGCCGCTCTGCTGTTCTGGTTCGCCCTGGTCGCCGCCGCGGCCACCGCGACCGTGTGGGGGCTGGTCCTCGGCGAGGGCAGCCAGGCGGTCGAACGGACCGTCACCGTGTTGGTCATCCCCTGCCCCCATGCTCTGGGGCTGGCCATCCCGCTGGTCATCGCGATCTCCACGACCCTGTCGGCGCGCAACGGCATCCTGGTCAAGGACCGGCTGGCCCTGGAGCGCACCCGGCTCGTCGACACCGTGCTCTTCGACAAGACCGGAACCCTCACCAAGGGCGCCCCGGCGGTCGGCGACACCGCCGCCGCCAGCGGATGGTCCCCCGGGCGGGTCCTGGCGTGGGCCGGCGCGGTCGAGGCCGACTCCGAACACCCGCTGGCCAGGGCGATCGTCCGGGCCGCCCGAGAGGCGGGCCCGGTACCCGAGGCCTCGGGCTTCCGCTCCCTCACCGGGCACGGGGTGCGGGCCGTCGTCGACGGGACCGAGGCCCATGTGGGCGGGCCCGCGCTCCTGGAGTCCCTGGGAGCCGCCGAACCCGCTGAACTCGCGGAACGCACCGGCTCCTGGCGCGACCGGGGAGCCACGGTGCTGCACCTGCTGGTGGACGGTGCCGTGGTCGGTGCGCTGTCCCTGGCCGACGAGGTCCGCCCGGAGTCCGCGTCGGCGGTCCGCCAGCTCCAGGCGCAGGGGGTGCGTGTGGCGATGGTGACCGGGGACGCTCGCAACGTCGCCGACGCCGTGGCCGCCGAACTCGGCCTGGACGAGGTGTTCGCCCAGGTGCTGCCGGACCAGAAGGACGCGGTGGTGCGCGACCTCCAGGGCCGGGGGCACCGGGTCGCCATGGTGGGCGACGGGGTCAACGACGCGCCCGCCCTGGCCCGCGCGGACGTGGGTATCGCGATCGGCGCGGGGACCGACGTCGCGATCGAGTCCGCCGGGGTGGTGCTGGCCTCCGACGACCCGCGCGGGGTGGTGTCCGTGCGGAGGCTGTCGCGGGCCGGGTACCGCAAGATGATCCAGAACCTGGTGTGGGCCGCCGGGTACAACGTCGTCGCGGTGCCGCTGGCCGCCGGGGTGCTCGCCCCGGTCGGTCTCGTGCTGGCTCCGGCGGTGGGTGCCGTGCTGATGAGCCTGTCCACGATCATCGTGGCGCTCAACGCCCAGCTGCTCCGGAGGTTGGACCTGCGTCCGGCCGACTGAGCGGCGCCGTTGTCGGACCGCGCCCCGTCTCGGGGCCCACGTGTCCACCTGGGCGGCAGCACGGGTGGCCGTGGTGGTCTGGACCTACGGGGAACCGGGTGTCACCATTGGGGTGCCGCGGACTCCCTCTTGTAGCGGGAGAGGGCCCGCGGAACCAGGCCGCCGCCCCGACCGGTTACGGGGCGGCGGCCGTCTCCGCGCAGGTCACGGCGTCACGGCGCCCTCCGGGTGTTTCACGTGAAACACCCGGTACCGGTCACGCTCCCGCCGACGCGCGGGCGCGTACCCGGGTCGGGTGGTCCATGCAGTGGCCCATCGCCCGGTGCCAGCGGTTGCCGCGCAGGCCTGGTTCGAGGGCGGCCAGGGCGGCGGCGTACTTGCTGAACCGGGCCTCCCGCACTCCGAGCGCGTGTAGCCGCCGCTCCGTGGCGGTCAGCCCGCCCCGGGTCTTCACCTCCAGCAGCGCCACCTCCGGGCGCATCCGTACTTCGAGGTCGCCCCGGTAGCCGACCAGGTCCTGGTCGACGGTCACCCGCTCCTCGCCGTCCAGAGCGACCACGGTGGTCCGCCGGTAGTCGGTCACCGCCGAGGGGACCAGGACGTCCGGAGACGCCAGACGGCAGCGGCCCAACGACCGGTCGAGGAAGTCACGGGTGCGCGGGGTCAACCGGTCCACGGGGGAGTCCGGGGGCAGCTCGACACGCACCTTGTCGGTCACCCCGCGCGCGCCCTTCAGCTTCACCTCGAACATGACCGTTCCGGTGTCCACGTAGGAGCGGGTGCGCACCTTGTAACGCAGCCTGCGCCCCTGGCGGTGGTCGTGGAAGGTCCGCAGCTCCGGGGTGTCCAGGTAGGTGGACGAGTAGAGGAAGGAGGACCGGCCGTCGATCTCCAGCACGCCGAACCGGTGCTCGGAACCGTCGAACAGGGCGGGCACCAGCCCGGCGGGGAGCAGGTACTTGCGACAGGTGCGGGTCACCAGGGCGGCGCGCTCGTTGATCTCGGCCAGCGAGACCGGGCGCAGCCCGTCCAGCGCGACCGGTGCCCGCCCGGGGTTCCCGTCCGCAGGAGGGGTTACGGTGCGCAAGGGGGCGGGGGAGGGGGAGCGGTGTCTCAACGCCCACCCCACAGGGCGTCGGCCAACGGGCGGCGCCCGGCGGGCCGACCGGGGGCCTCGGTCGGCTTCGGTTCCTGGAAGCGCACGTCCACGACCATGAGGTCGCGCACGTAGTCCACCTCCGTCACGTCCACGTGCCGCACCCGGCCGCGCAGGCGCCGTTCCAGGTCGTGCCGGAGCGCGGCCGGGTCCTCGTGCACCACGTCCAGGGTCATGATCCGCCGCTGCGTGCGGGCCAGCAGTCTCGGGTGTCCGGCCGCGTACAGGGAGCCCAGTAGCAGGGCGTTCAGTCCCAGCATCAGCCACGGGGCCGGGGCCGCCACCGCGTTCACCAGGCCCAGGGCGATCGCCACGAAGTAGTAGCCGATCTCCCCCTGGCTGATCAGGTCCGAGCGCAGCCGCAGGATCGACAGCACACCGAACAGGCCGAACCCGACCGCCAGGCCCACCTCCTGCTGGGTCAGCATCGAGACGACCGCGAAGATGCCGACGTTGAGCGCCACGTAGGCGAGCACCAGGTCCCGCCGACCGTGCCTGCGGAAGTAGAGGACGTAGGACAACACCGTGATCGCGGTCAGGTCGACCGCCAGAGCGAACCAGAACATGTCCCTCATGGTGTGCGCCGACGGTGAGGCGGCCATGAGCCCGGCATGAGGGAACCCTCATGTTTCACGGGGACTCGGGCGGTCGGTTCGCGTCGCGGCGCACCGGGCCCGCGGCCGTTCGGCCGGTCCGACCCGGTGCGGCCGCCGTACGGTGCGGCCCCTCGAACCAACCGCTACCCGCGACCGCCCGCCGGGCCCGGGCCTCTTCAGCCGGTCAGCCGGTACCCCATGCCCCGCACGGTCAGGATGCGCTCGGCCCCCACCTTGCGCCGCAGCGCGCGCACGAACACGTCGACCACGTTCGACCCCGGGTCGTAGTCGAACCCCCACACGTGCGACAGCATCTGCTGGCGGGTCATCACCTGACCCGGGTGGCGCATGAGCAGCTCCAGCAGCGCGAACTCCCGTGCGGTGAGGTCCACCGAGTCCTCACCCACCTCGACCCGGCGGGTCCGCAGGTCGAGGCGGAGCCCGCCCGCGTGCAGCACCGTCAGGTCGGGGGCGCGCTCGGTGCGCATCCGCAGCCGGACCCGCGCGAGCAGCTCCTCGAAACGGAACGGCTTGGTGACGTAGTCGTCCGCCCCGATCTCCAGCCCGGTCACGGTGTCGCGCACCCCGTCGCGTGCGGTCAGGATCACCACGGGCACGTCCACCCCCAGGGCGCGCACCCTGCGGAGCACGTCGAACCCGTCGGTGTCCGGCAGTCCGAGGTCCAACAGCATGAGGTCGAAGCCGCCGGTGACCGCGTAGTCCACGGCCTCGGCCCCGGTTCCCACCACCGTGGTGGTGAACCCGCTGGCGGTCAGTCCCTTCTGGACGAAGGAGGCGATCCGCTCCTCGTCCTCGACGATCAGTACCCGGCTCACAGGTGTTCCCTTCCATCGCGGTCGTCAACGGGGGTCAGGGGGATGACGAGGGTGAAGGTCGAGCCCGCGCCGGGGGCCGAGACCAGGTCCACCCGACCGTGGTGCGCCTCGGCGATGGCGCGGACGATGGCCAGGCCCAGCCCGGCGCCCCGGTCTCCGCGTGCGGTGCGGCCGCCCCGGGAGAAGCGCCCGAAGATGCGCGCGTGTTCTTCGGCGGGGATGCCGGGGCCGTGGTCGGCCACCCACAGGCGCACCTCGGAGCCGCTGACGCGGGAGCCGGTGCGCAGGGTGGAACCGGGAGAGGTGTGCCGCACGGCGTTGGCCGCGAGCTGCACCACGGCCTGGGTGACGCGCTGGGGGTCGAGCCGCACCGTCTCCTCCGCCAGCGACTCCAGCCGCCAGTCGCGGTCGCCGAGCTGGCGTACCTTGGCGTCGATGTCGCTGGTGAGCTCGGCCAGGGAGACGGGTTCGGGGCGGACGAAGTCGGGCTGCTGGGCCTTGGCGAGCAGGAGGAGGTCCTCCACGATGCGGCCCATCCGGTCGAGTTCGTCGGTGACCAGCCGGACGACCTCGCGGCGCTCCTCGGGGTCGTCGCCCATGAGTTCCAGGTGGCCGCGCACGATCGTGATGGGGGTGCGCAGCTCGTGCCCGGCGTCGTCGACGAACCGGCGTTGTTCGGTGAAGGCCCCCTCCAACCGGTCCAGCATGCTGTTGAACTGTTCGGCCAGTGCGGCGATGTCGTCCCGGCCGGACACCTCGATGCGCTGGGTGAGGTCCTCCTCGGTGATCTCGGCGGCCGCCCTGCGCACCAGCCGGACCGGGGCGAGGACGCGCCCGGCCACCCACCAGGCGGCGGTGGCGGCGGCGAGCAGCCCGACCACGCTGACCAGGGCGAGGGTGCCCATGGTCCCGGCGGAGGTGCCGTCGTCGTGCGCGGTGAAGTAGCCGATCACGAACCAGCCCGCGGGCCCTCCGTCGCCCTCGGGCGGCAGCGCGCGGATCTTCTCCCACTCGACCGGACCGGCCGGGGTGTCCAGCACACCCCGGGCGTCGGGGGTGTCCAGGACGGCCTCGACCATGGCCGGGTCGGCGGACACGTCGTACGGGGGCTCCTGCCCCTGCCGGATGCGTCCGGTGACGACCTCCTCGCCTCCGCGGCCGCCGCGCGTCGCGGACCGTTCACCGCCCTGGGCGCCGGTCCGCGCGTCGCCCTCCGGTTCGTCGACCCAGCCGAAGAGGATCTCGGAGTCCTCGGGGAACTGGCGTTCCAGGTGCACCCGGATGAGGGACGAGACGTCGGCGAAGGCATCCCCGGTGTCGGGGTCGACGCCGACCGCCGCGAACCCCTGGAACTCGGCGATCTCCTGGGCCAGGGCGCGGTCGACCCGATCGTCGGTCCGGGCGGTCAACGCGCTCCAGGTGACCACGTTGACCAGGACGAGGACGCCGGCCATGAGCAGGACCACCCAGGCCGTGATGAGCAGCCGGGCGGGCACCCGGCGGCGCTGGGGGAGGTCCGGCTGGGGGCCGCGCAGGACGAGGGTGGGGAACACGGAGGTGCCGCCCGGGGCGGGGGAGCCTTCCGGTGACGGTGTGCCGTGCGTGGAACCTCCGGGTCTGGAGCGGCCCGGAGGAACGTGCGCGGTGGTGGCGTCGGGGTCGGCGGCTCCGGTGTCCGGGGCGACACCGGAGCCCGCACCGGCCACGGGCCCCGCGTGTGGTGCGGCGCCCGTGCCGGAGGCGGTGCCGGAGACCGAACCGCGTCCGGTGGAGCCGCCCGCTCCGTCCCCCTCCGCCCCCCGCTGGCGGTCAGTCGTCATCGTCGTCCCCGTTCTCGTACCGCGCGTCCAGGCACGCCTCCCACCAGGCCTCCCACTGTTCCTCGCCCCACGCCTCGTGGCCGGAGCCCCCGTCGAGGCAGTCGAACGGGAACCCGGTCGGCGGCTCGGCCGGGGGCTCGGGGGAGGGGACGGGCGAGGGGGTCCCGGTCTCCCCGGTGCCCTCGCCGTCGCCCGCCCCGTCCTGGTCGGTGACGGGCGGGGGAGGGCTGACCACGCCGTCGTCGGGTTCGGCGGCTGAGGTGGCCCCGGGCGACTCGCCGAGCACCACCTCGGAGGCGCGCCCCGGGTCGGGGTCGCGGAGGAACAGCGCCCACACCAGGGCGGCGACGGTGACGGCGACGACCGTCAGCGCCCCGGCCGCCAGTGGCACCAGAGGTGATCTCATGACTGTCAAGCCTCCCCGACGAAGGCGGCGTGCACATGAAACGGGCATGAGGACGTCTTCATGATCCCAGGTCGGGCGCACGATGAGGGGCGGGCCCCCTCCGTTCGGGAGGAGGCCCGCCCCGGAGGCCGCGAGCGGGCCCGTGTCAGGCGCGGTCCTCCAGGTAGCGCTGGGAGAGGCGCGCGGCGTTCTCGTGGCCGTGGCCCGCGTCCACGGCGGCCTGGGCGATCGGGCGGACGGTCGCCAGCGGCCCGGGGTCCATGCCGCGGTCCCTGGAGGCGTGGATGACGTGCTCCATGGTGGCCAGGTTCGAGGTGATGCTGGACCCGTCCGCGGAGAAATCGCCCCGGTCGAGCTTGCCCGCCATGTGGGTCACGGACTCGGGCAGGAGCCCGACGATCCCCTGGGCGAACGGGGCGAAGTCCGCCGGTTCGATCCCCTCCGCCCTCGCGAGAGCGAACGCGTGGGCGAGCCCGGACATCGAGGTCCAGAAGACCTCGAGCAGGGCGAGGTCGTACCCGGCGGCGCGGCCGTGGTCGTCGCCCAGGTGGGTGTGCGCGCCGCCGAGGGCGGCCAGGGTGGACTCGTGGGTCCGGTAGATCTCCTTAGAGCCGCTGTAGATCACCACGGCGGACGGCGTGCCGATGGTGAAGGCGGGCGACATCACGGCGCCGTCGACGTAGTCGATGCCGTGCTCGGCGGCCCACCCGGCGGCGGCGCGGGACCGGGCCGGGGTGTCGGCCGTGAGGTTGACCAGCGCGCGGCCCTTCAGGGTGTCGGCGATCGGCAGGAGGACGGCGTCCGAGGCGTCGTAGTCGAGGACGCAGACGACCACCAGCGGGCTGGTGGCGGCGGCCTCGGCCGGGGACGCGGCCAGGACGGCGCCCTTCGCGACGACCGCGTCGGCTCTGGAGGCGGTGCGGTTCCAGACGGT
Source organism: Nocardiopsis sp. NPDC006938 (assembly GCF_042869555.1). Lineage (NCBI taxonomy): Bacteria > Bacillati > Actinomycetota > Actinomycetes > Streptosporangiales > Nocardiopsidaceae > Nocardiopsis > Nocardiopsis sp. NPDC006938. The sequence goes on from NZ_JBIAGA010000013.1 coordinate 201,285, forward strand.
CGTGGGGTGTCCGGCCTCCACGAAGGCGGTGGCCAGCGCCTCGCCCATCGGGCCGAGGCCGATCACGGTGACTGGGGCCTGGGTGGTGCTCATGCGGTACCTCTCGTCGTGGCGTGTTCCGTGGCTCCACCGTGCCGGGGGCCGCTGTCGGTCGGCCGCCGGTTCGCTGTCGGTCGGCCGCAGCCCGGCCGACCGGCTGGCCTGTCACGGGTCGACCTCTCCCACCCGGACCCCTGCCCGTCTGGACCTTCGCCGTCGGACCACCGTCGTCGGACCACCGCCGTCCGGTTAGTCTGCGGACATGCGTTTCGGGGTGCTCGGTCCGCTCACCGTGTGGGACCACGACGGACGGCCCCTACGGGTGGCCGAGGCGAAGGTCCGCGCCCTCCTGGCGGACCTGCTGGTCCATCGCGGTCGGCCGGTTCCGGTCGACCGGCTCGTCGACGACCTCTGGGGCGAACGCCTTCCCGACGATCCGGCGGGAGCGTTGCAGGGCAAGGTGTCGCGGCTGCGGCGCGCCCTGGGGGACCCGGCCGCGGTCGCCTTCGGCCCGGCCGGATACCTGCTGAGGCTCGGCTCCGACGACGTGGACGCCGACCGGTTCGGGGCCCGGGTGGAGGTCGCCCGCACGCTGGCGGACCGTGAGCGCGCGGAGGCGCTGGCCGACGCGCTGGCCCTCTGGCGGGGGGAGGCGTTCGCGGGGTTCGGGGACGCGGGTTTCGCCGTCTCCGAGGTGCGCCGACTAGGGCGTGTTTTGTGGATGCTTTCGCCTACTGGCGGCGGAGCCGCCAGCACCGCGAGCGGCCGCCAGGCCATCTCTCGCAAGACGATGAGCGA